>CALHUZ010000126.1 GCA_938039305.1 uncultured Saprospiraceae bacterium | reverse complement strand
GTAGTTTGTACGCTAACCGCACTTGCTATCTTAGTCACAGGTGCATGGGAGTCCAGTGATGCTAATGGAGTGAGCTTAACAGCAGCCGCATTTGGTTCTTCTATTCCGGTAGTAGGTAGATATCTGCTTTTGCTGTGTATCGCGATATTTAGTATCTCATCGTTATTTTCATTTTCCTATTATGGCACAAAGTGCACTTCATACTTGTTTGGAGCTGACAGGGCCCATTATTACAACTACTTTTATTTAGCCAGTATATTGATGGGGGCGATTACTTCGCTTTCGATGATGATCAATCTCATTGATGGATTCTATGCCTTGATGGCTTTCCCTACTATGATAGCTACTTTGATATTAGCTCCTAAAGTTATAGCTCAAGCAAAGGCATACTTCGCTTCGCTTTAAGCTGACTTTTATCTATTCTGAAGTGTGTTTTGTCTACAGAGGCATTCAAAGAGTATACCTACGATTTTTAGTAAATTATATATCTTTTATCCATATGTTTGCAGCTTAATAATCTATCAATGGAACTCAAAGGCAAGATCATACAGCTACTAGCACCTCAGACAGGAGAAGGCAAGAATGGCACCTGGAAAAAGCAAGAATACATAATCGAAATACCTGGCCAATACCCAAAGAAGGTCTGCTTTTATGCTTGGGGTGACACGATAGATAACTTCGCAATTAAAGAGGGAGACGAAGTAACAGCGAGTATTGATATCGAAAGCCGTGAGTACAATGGTAAGTGGTATACTAATATCAAGGCTTGGAAAGTAACAAAAGAACAAGCTCAGCAAGCCAGTGTTCCAGCAGCTCCATCTGACCCTTCATCTTGGCCAACACCAGGTGACGAAGTCAAGCCGGCTGCGAAGGAGGACTTTGATGATCTTCCGTTTTAACTAAGATTATATTAGGTGTGACTTGAAAGAGTGATTAGGGAGCAAGTCTATTGATGACCCAATCATCATCTTCTTTTTTATACTCGAATCGGTCGTGGAGTCTACTTTCTCGACCTTGCCAAAATTCATAATAGTGGGGTACCAATCTATATCCACCCCAATGGGCTGGCTTAGGAAGTCGCTCATGATTCTGATATACGGTCTTGAGTTCTTCGAGTCTATCATCTAAAACGCTTCGGTCCGATATCACCTTGCTTTGTGGTGAAGCCCATGCGCCGAGTTGACTTCCTTTAGGTCTACTTTTAAAGTATTCTATAGAGGCTTCTTCACTGATCTTTTCGATGCTGCCTTCTATTCTGATTTGACGTTCTAGCTCTCTCCAAAACAACAAAATCGCTGCTTTGGGATTTGCTTCCATCTCTTGTGCCTTTCGACTGTGGTAGTTGCTATAAAAGATATACCCACTTTCATCAATCCCCTTTAAGAGCACCGTTCTGATAGTGGGTTGACCTTCTAAGGATACTGTAGAAAGCGACATAGCGTTAGCTTCATAAATCTTTTGGTCTATAGCTTCTTGAAACCAAGCTTTCGCCAAATGCATCGGATCGTCACTAAGATCTTCCTTTTCTAAAGCGCCCTTCTTGTATGAAGTGCGCATATTCTGTATTGATTCTTTGTTTATTTCCATAAGACTATCCTAAGATAGTTCAGCTTATTCAAAGTTGTCTATGATATCTGATTCTATCGTTGCAAGAGATGAAGTTTCAGGTTGCTTATTCTTCCATCCTTCAGACCAATATCTGAATCTGTACGCCAACCAATACATAGCTGGCACTACAACTAATGTTAGGAATGTCGCGAAGACTAAACCATATATCACAGTCCATGCAAGCGATCCCCAGAGTGCCGTTGTATTTCCCCCGATGTAGAATTGTGGGTCCAGATCTGAAACGATTGTGAAAAAGTTGATATTGAATCCTGTAGCAAGTGGAAATAATCCAAGAACTGTCGTAATCGCTGTCAGTAGTACAGGACGAAGTCTAGTAGCTCCACTTCTGATGATGGCATCTCTTACATCTTCTTTCTTCATATGAAAGATAGTTGTGATGCCCAGCTCTTCCCGTTTGCGTTCTATCAATAAGTTGATATAATCTACAAGCACGATGGCATTATTGACCACTATACCTGCCAGAGAGATGATGCCCACTCCCGTAAATACAACTCCAATAGTTTTTCCTGTGATAGAATAGCCTAATAAGACGCCAATTGTACTGAAGACAACTGAAAGTATAATTATGAATGGACTATAAATGGAATTGAATTGTAAGACAAGGATTATGAAAATAGAAAACAATGCTATCATAAATGCACCATTTAGAAAAGCCATATCCTCTGCTTGCTGTTCTTGCTCTCCAGTAAAAGTGTAGGTGTATCCTTTGGGCATGTCATATCTATTCATAGCATACTTAAAGTCGGCTATTATCTCATTAGCATTGTAACCCTCGAGTACATTAGAATAAATAGTGATCATGCGCTTTTCATCCTTTCTCTTAATGGCATTATAACTTGTAGAGTATTTATAATCAGTTACAGAACTAATTGGAATCTGAATGATTTTTCCAGAACCTGGATCTCTAAAAGTGATCTCTTGATTCATCAGAGCCGATGTATTGTATCTATAATCATCGTTGAGTCTGATCATGATCGGGTATTCATCTTCCCCAACTTTGAATTTTGAAACCTCCTTTCCATAGACAGAAGTTCTCAATGCCATAGCTATCTGGGCAGTAGATAACCCATATCTTCTTGCGGCTTCTCTGTCGATGAGTACCTCAAGTTCTGGTTTAGCAAGTATGACATCCGTCTTTAGCCCTTCTACACCAGGTACTTTCAGACCATTGAGATAAGACTTTACATCTGCAGATAAAGATGATAGTTCATCAATGTCATCTCCGACTATTTCTATATTGATAGGTAGGCCAGTAGGTGGCCCGTCATTATCCTTGTCGATGACCATAGTAACTCCGGGATGTTCTTTTATGGCCTCTCGTATGGCTATCATCGCATCAGCAGATGAGGTGCCATTTCTTTCCTGATATCCAACAAATGATACTGTTATTCTGCCTTTGTGAGGGGTAACACCAGGCTCTGGTGGTGTGTTAGGGTCTGATGTATCTTCTCCAATTTGTGTGAGTACTTCTTCTACGATATCATCATAGTCTGATATTCCTACTTTCACATCTTCCTCTATTTCCTTAACGATGCGATTAGTGGATTCGATATCTGAACCAAGCGGGAGATCTACAAATATATTGACATATTGAGGATCACTCGAAGGAAAGTATTCGATCTTCGGTGTGTTTTTATTGAAGATGATCAGAGATGCAATGAGCAATAATATGGTACCTAAAAATGTAATCCCTGGACCTATCCCAGTAAGTACTCTTCGGATGAATCTATTGTAAGCATTTTCTAAAAATGGAAGGCCTTTATTTTGAAAAAAGAAAGTGCCAGGCCTGAATAAAAAGAAGTTGACAAGTGATACAATTGTAGCAATGGCGAAGAGGTTTCTCACCCATTCTTTTTCTATAAAGTGGCCAATAACAGCTATGCCTATCATAACCAATGCTCCAAGCAATACATTTCTTCTATTTCTATTTTTTTGCTCTTTGTTTTCAGCTTGTACATCCACCTTCATGAGATAAGATGTTAAAACTGGATTAATCACTAAGGCGACGAACAATGATGCTGTTAAAACTGCCATCAAAGTAATTGGAAAATATCTCATAAACTCGCCCATGATACCCGGCCATAAAGCCAAAGGAATAAATGCGGCAAGAGTTGTAGCTGTCGATGCTATGATCGGCCATGCGACTTCGCCTGCACCATACTTTGCAGAATCCTTTCCACTATAACCATTCTGTCTATACCGATATACATTCTCAACAACTACAATGGCATTGTCAACTAAAAGTCCAAGGGCCAGTATCAACCCAAAGAGTACAATCATATTGATAGTAGTGCCAGTGAGATCTAAGAATAAGATACCCATCAGCATAGACAGTGGAATCGCGATACCAACGAATAGTGAGTTTCTTAGACCTAAGAAAAAGAGCAATACGACTATTACGAGTATAACTCCTGAGATTACACTGTTCTCAAGAGTAGAGACAGATTCTTTGGTGTACTTAGATGTGTCATTAAAGATGGCGATGTTGATATCCGGCGGTAGGTTAGGTGTTTCTTCTGCAATCAGTTTTTTAATCTTTGCAGCAACATCTATGACGTTGCCTCCTCTTCTCTTAACCACATCAAGTGATATAACGGGAAGGCTATTAGAGCGTGCATAACTGGTCCGTTCTTCAAATCCATATGTGACAGTTGCAAAATCTCTTAGATAGATAGGCCTATTCCTTTCACTCTTTACAATGACATTTTCTATCTCTTCTACTTTTGTAAATTCTCCAACAACACGGATCGATCTTCTAAAATCGTTACTAACGATTTCGCCAGCAGACATTGACATGTTTTCTTGGGCAATAGCGCCTTCTACATCATTGAATGATACTTTGAGAGATTGCATTTTGATGACATCGATATCAACTTTGACTTCTCTGTCAAGCGCACCTTTGAGTGTAGCTTTATTGATCTCACGTAGCCCTTCTATTTTGTCTTGAAGGTATTCGGCTATTTCCCTTAATTCGTCCATTCCATAATTGCCAGATACATTGACAGTCATGATTGGAAATTCTGAGAAGTTCACTTCCAGTATGGATGGATCAGTATCCAGATCTGTAGGGAGTTCAGACTTAGCTTTATCAACTGCATCTTTTACTTTCCGGACGACTGCGTCTTGATCTTCTTTGGGATCAAATTCAACAAGAATCACTGAGAAGTCTTGTATAGAAGTAGAGTTCATTCTCTTCACACCACTGATCGTTGAAATCTCTTTCTCTATTGGGCGAGCGATGAGATTCTCTATGTCAGCTGCTGAGTTTCCAAAGTATGGTGTGTTTATGTAAACAGTTGGAAAACTTGCTTCAGGATATGATTCCTTTGGCATAGTAGTGTAAGATCTCAATCCAAAGATTAAGATCATTAGCGCCAGTATAATGATAGTGGTGCCATTGTCTACGGCGAAGTTTGTGAGGCTGAAAGTCCGCAGTTTAGATTTTATCGTTTCTAAAGTCATGGTTGATATTATTTAGAAAATTCGATTAATTCTCCGTTACTCACATTTCGAGATCCTTTGAAGATTACCGATTCTCCAGATGACAATCCTTCAGTTATGATAACTGATCCTTCCGCAGCTTCTCCTATGCTGACATATCTTTTTGTCGCTCTGTGTGCTCCTTCCTCATCTTTTTCCGCTACGTAGACAAACTCTGTCCCATCTACTTCTTGTAGTATGTACTCAAGCGGCATAGTGATGACGTTCTTAGAACTTAGCTCTTTGATTTTGATTTCTGCAAGGAGGTTTGGCTTTAGTAAATTAGAAGTAGTCCTTGGTATAATCTCGACCTCGAGTGTTCTATTAGCAGGATCGATCTGTCTTCCTAATAGTGAGACCTTTCCAGTGGTTACAATGTCAAGACTTGGAAACTCCAGATCTACATTCATTCCCTTTCTTATGATCTTTAAATAGTTCTCAGGAACATCAGTTGTTATCTTTAATTTGCTGGTATTGAGCAGCTGAACTATTGGCATGCCTGGCGATGCAACTTCTCCTTGATTCGTCATGACCATATCTACTGTACCAGATATAGGTGCGTAGACATTAGCTTTCTTGATTTGCAATTGAATAGTCTCAAGTGATTTTTCTAATCGCTCTACATTGTTTTTTGCCTGTAAATACTGAACCTCGCTGCCGATTTTTTTACTCCATAATCGCTCCTGTCTCTCGTATACGTCTTGTGCAAGATCAAGTGCACTATTGATCTCGTTGATTTGACTTTCTACAGTAGAGACATCAAGCTTGGCGAGTAAAGCTCCTCTCTTAATGAAGTCTCCTTCTTTTACAAAAAGACGGCTAATTCTTCCCCCCATATCACTAACCGCATTTACAGGATCATCGGCTTTTACAGCTCCTTGGATGTTGATGTATCTTGTAAAGTCAGCTGATGTCATGATCGTTGTATCGACTAGTTTAGATTTCTCCTGAAGTGAAGGGTCTAACTCTGCGACTTTATCAGTCAACTCTTGCATCTCTGTTTCAAGAGTGCTCAGCTCTATCTTTTTTTCAATAAGAGCAGCTTTTAGCTCTTCAAGAGTAACTGGCTCTTTAGTTGCTTTTTCTTGGCAAGAAGAAAGAAGGGCAAGTGTGATTATAATGTATAGTAACCTTTTCATAATGTCTTTTATATAGTGCTATTAACTATTGTTTTCTAATTTTCAAGTGTCTTGAGGATTTCACCTGTTGCTATATCTATTTCCGTATGAGTGGTAAGCAAGTCATATAGCGCTCCGATATATTGGCCTTGAGATTCATAGAGTGAACTTTCAGCTTGTGATACTTCCACACTACTTCCTACACCTTCTGTATATTTGATTTGCGACTTTTCGAATATCTTCTCATTTAGGGCTAAAACTTTTTTCGCGGCTTCTAAAGATCGTTTGGCGTTTTCAAAATTCCCTTGAGCATTTAAAATTTGAAGTTTCATCGCTCTATCAAATTCTGATAGCTCGATGTTCTTCTTTTCTATATCGATCTTTTTTTGTTCGATTTTACTTTTGGTGAAGCCGCCATCATAAATTGGAATTCTTGCCCTCAGACCTACTGTTCCATTACTTAAAAAACCTGCCTCATTTCCATTAAAAAGGCCATCTCTTTGAAGGGACTGACCATAGCTGGCCACTGCGGATACACTTGGAATATAACCTTGCTTTATTCTTGTCAGATCGGCATAGTCTAATTCTATAGCGTCTATAAGCAGATTGTGCTCTGGTCTTTTTGTAGGATCGATATCTTCTATAAACTGTTTAGGGTCTAGAATGAGCTGTTCAACTGTCGCTTCTAAATCTTCAGAGATGATAAAACCTTCTTCAAGAGGATAGGCCATTTGATATTTCAAGACATTGTAACTGATGTCAATGAGCTGCTTTAGTTTCTCCATTTCAATCTTGAGATTTTCAAGAGATAATCTTAATCTATCAACATCCAGTTCTTCGATGAATCCATTCTCATAGGTAAGCACTGCTCCACGTAATAGAGTGTTGATGTTGTTGATGTTGTTTTGGATAATGCTTTTGTTTCGTTCTGCTACTTGCACAGATTGATATGCCCGTGTTACGTTGTGTATAATATCTTGTTGAGTGAGTTGGACTTGCTTCTCAGCTAATCCCATAAACATACGTGCAGCCTTAAGACCTTTTAGGAAGTTGCCATCGAAGACCAACACCTCTCCTGAAAGGCCAAGTGATAAATCATTCTTTCTAACAAATGAAAATTCAAAAACTTCGGGTGCTCCGAGCTCTCTGGGTTGGATCACTTCTTCTTGAAATAATACACCATAAACTGCTGGAGATATAAAGTCTTCTGTCGGTTGTACCGGTCTCTGGTAGTAGTATGTATAGTTGACATTCCCTTTGATGTTAGGCATCCCGATTGACTTGGCTTCTTTATACTGCCACTTCGCATAGTCGCTATCGAGTTCCGATACTTTTAGCGACTGATGATTGCTGAGGGCATAGTCTATGGCTTCAGTTAGACTAAACATCTTTTGTCCCTGAAGTGCTATAGAGCTACTGATGATGATAATTATATAAAGTATCCTCATGTTATATATTTAAAGGATTAAAGTCTAATAAGTGCTTTCTTCCCTTTTCTGAAAGAATGCCATGTAGGTGATAAAGAATAAACTGTCGGATTAAAGTCTCCCTTTGGTATAAGTGAAGTGAGAAGTAATTCTCATCCACAAGACTGAGAGAAGCGGCCACATATAGTTTTGATACTATGTCCGCATCTGTACCTGGACGATAATATCCTTCTTCTAACCCTTTTACGATATTGGCCTCGATGCATTTTTGAATAAAATTGGAATGTCCAAGAACCACTGTCTCCCAGATGTCTCGATAGTATTTCTGGAGATCATGAGTGAGGGTCGGTTTGATTTGTCTGAATTGTATCACAGTGCTTTCAGCTATCTGTGACATCTCATCTATGGCGTCTGTTGCTGTTCTTGAGATCTCATGTATGAGATTTTCTCTAAGTTTTATGTGCCTGGTCAATGATTGAAGGACGAGGTCCTTTTTGTTCGAGAAGTGCTGATATAAGGTCTTCTTCGACATCCCCAGCTTATTAGCGAGATCATCCATACTGACAGATCTGATCCCATACATCATGAACTGCGTGGTCGAAAAGTCTAAGATGGATTCTATCTGTGTTGTTGTTACTGTAGACATAGTG
>CALHUZ010000125.1 GCA_938039305.1 uncultured Saprospiraceae bacterium | reverse complement strand
TATGCGCATATACGAAGATGCATATGTTCTATATCTCGGTGGGGGTCTTACAGCTGATTCTATCGCGAGCTCTGAATGGTCAGAAACTGAACTGAAAGGAAAGACGCTGTCAAGTGTGATCCACAAACTAATGGCACATTTGCAGAAGTGATAATTAACACGAGTGCATGAGTAAAATAAAAACATCAGCCAAAGAATCCATAGCACGACTCGTCAAGATCTGTGGGATGAAAGGTCTGACACATGTGATCATATCACCGGGATCTCGAAACGCAGCATTGACGTTATCATTTGCTGAAGATCCGCGATTTGATTGTCTTAATATCCCAGATGAACGAGTAGCTGCTTTCTTTGCACTCGGCATGGCGCAAAAGCTGAAAAGACCAGTGATCTTATGTTGTACATCAGGTACTGCTGCACTTAATTATGCACCGGCTATCGCTGAGGCGTATCATCAGAAAGTGCCTCTCCTTGTTTTGACAGCGGATAGGCCTATCGAATGGCTTGACCAAAGAGCCGGTCAGACCATGAAGCAAAAGGATGTCTATGCTAACTATATAAAGAAGAGTTTTGAATTATTCGAGGAGCCAAGGCAAGAAGAGCACCTTTGGTTCAATGACAGAATAGTCAACGAAGCCATCAATGAGGCAAGTGGAATCGGAGCGGAAAGTGCACCTGGTCCGGTTCATATCAATGTGCCGATGAGAGAGCCGCTTTATGAGATGGTCGATGCTTCGGGGATTACAATTCCGAAGATCATATCCAGAGCTGACACTTCTACTGTATTATCAGAATCGTTGATGGCAGAGATCACCAGTGAATGGACAAATTATAAAGGTGTCTTGATCATAGTCGGTCAGAAAGACAATGATTCTGCATTTGATAAAGTGATCGACAAGTTGGCACGATTACCACAAGTTATTGTATTGACTGAGACGACTTCTAATGTTTATTCTGATCACGTACTTCCTTCGATAGATAGAGTTGTGGATAGTATCCAGAAGGATGAGTATGATGACTTTGAGCCAGAATTAGTGATCTCATGTGGTGCGGCTATTGTGTCTAAGAAGATCAGGTTTATGCTTCGCCAGATGAATATCAAAGGACATTGGCATGTAGATCCAGATGACGGTTATATCGATACTTATCAAGCATTGACAAGACAGATATCAGTTGCTCCAGAATATTTGTTTGAACTTCTTTCTAAAAATGAAATTAGAAAAGAACCAACTGATTTTAAAAATATTTGGCTTGAGCGAGAAGAGCATACTAAGGCCGCTCATAAGAGATATCTTTCTAATTGTCCATGGTCAGATCTGCAAGTTATGGCTGACATACTTGAGGTTATTCCTGCTGGTATATTGCAATTGTCAAGTAGTACGCCAGTGAGATATTTGCAATTATTCAAACATCGAGAAGACTTACTTTATAAATGTAATAGAGGAGTCAGTGGTATCGATGGATGTACATCCACAGCAGCAGGGTATGCTTATGTGCATGATGGCATTGTGACATTGGTAACTGGAGATGTAGCTTTCTTCTATGATTCTAACGCCCTCTGGCATCATCATCTTTCTGGGCAACTTCGTATCATCATGATCAACAATGAAGGAGGCAACATATTCAGGTATGTGAAAGGACCGGATAAGACTAATCATCTAGGAAAGCACTTTGAAGCGACACATAAAACTTCTGCTAAGTTATTGGCACAGACTCATGGAGTCAGCTACTTTGAAGCTTCTGATAGAGCCGCTCTACAGCAAGGTTTGACAGACCTTTATCAAGCAGAGACTACGGCTTTGCTTGAAGTAAATACGCCAAGAGAGACAAATATCGATGTGCTTAAAGAGTATTTTGAATCACTAAGAAAGAAATAAAGGTCATATTAAGATCTTTTATCATAAATGTGATTAGAATTATTTCTATTGGTATTATTTTTAAGGCAAAATAGCATCAGATGATCATTGGAGTACCAAAAGAAATTAAGGCAAGCGAGAATAGAGTCGGACTGACGCCGTCAGGAGTATCAGCCCTTGTAGGTCATGGTCATCAAGTATATGTGCAGCATGGCGCTGGTGAAGGAACAGGATTTGAAGATGAAGCATATGTAGAATCAGGAGCCCAAATCTTAGACACTATAGAAGAAGTTTATAATATCGCTCAGATGATCGTCAAGGTCAAAGAGCCGATAGAATCAGAATATAAGCTGGTCAAGAAGGATCAGATATTATACACTTATTTCCACTTTGCATCTCACAGACCACTTACAGAAGCGATGATGAAAAGCGGGGCTGTGTGTATAGCATATGAGACAGTTCAGAATGCAGATAGATCATTGCCGCTACTAATACCTATGTCAGAAGTAGCAGGAAGAATGGCGATTCAACAAGGGGCGAAATATCTTGAAAAGCCGATGGGTGGTCGAGGTATTCTATTAGGTGGAGTACCAGGTGTTTTACCTGCACAGGTTGTGATTTTGGGAGGAGGCATAGTTGGTACACAGGCTGCTAAAATGGCCGCTGGACTGGGTGCAGAAGTAATCATACTCGACATCAACTTAGACAGACTTAGATATCTTGAAGATGTCATGCCTGCAAATGTCAATACGATGTATAGCAATGACTACAACATCAAGAAGCTGAGTATGTCGGCTGACTTAATCGTCGGTGCGGTATTGATCCCAGGAGCTAAAGCGCCAAATCTTATCACCCGAGAGATGCTTGCCGATATGAAGACAGGTGCCGTGCTTGTGGATGTGGCTGTGGATCAAGGTGGGTGTATCGAGACATGTAGACCGACCACTCACGAAGACCCAACTTTTGTGATTGATGGCGTTGTGCACTACTGTGTAGCCAATATGCCAGGAGCCGTCCCATATACATCAACGATTGCTCTTACTAATGCTACACTACACCATGCTATTCAATTGGCAAATAAAGGTTGGGAACAAGCATGCCATGAAAATGCTCCTCTTCGTAAAGGGCTTAATGTCGTGAAAGGTAAGATTGTCTATAAGGCTGTCGCAGAAGCTTTTGATATGGAGTATACTGAGATAGGGTAGATGGTTTCGGCTACGCTCAGCCGGCATCATGTCTTTGATAAAAAAGAACCCATCCTTATTCCCTACCAAAGGCAGGCAGGCTTTCTCCTTTCAAGTAAGGACGGTGATATAGTTTTGTTTTTCATAGAAAAGCTAAAATCTTCGTTGAGCCCTATAAAATTGCCCTTCTTCTCATGACAGGGGTCAAGGTGAGTTTTGTTTTACACAAAACCCTCATTACCCAATTTTTCTCCTGACTGTTGCATTTTCCTTAGCTCTAATACCTCAGCTATGCTCAACTCAGTATAAGCAAGATGCTCTCCAGTTTTCAAATATTTTTGTTCTGGAAGAAAGTGTTGAGCTTCA
>CALHUZ010000124.1 GCA_938039305.1 uncultured Saprospiraceae bacterium | reverse complement strand
AGAATACGAAGGTGATCACAACGAGCCATATACAGTTGTCATCGGTTGCGAAGTCTCATCAATTGAAAATCTACCTGCAGGTTTTAGATCCGTCACTATCCAATCAGGTGACTATGCCATGTATGAATCAAAAGGAAATATACTTGAAGGCGTCATCTGGCAAACTTGGGATAAAATATGGAAGGAAGATCTCGATAGAACATATCAGACAGATTATGAAATCTATGGAGCTAAAGCTCAAAATCCTACTGATGCAACAGTAGAGATATATGTAGGGCTGAAATAAGAGTTGTTTTTAGATTCCAACATTTGTAATCAAGTGATACTTGATCTACAGATGTTGGTTTTCTAAATTGTGCCACAACTTCATATTGAAATATTGGCTCTCCTACAACAATTCAGAGTTGTTGGTCTGATCCATGTGGATCAAATAGTTATAATGGCTTTGAATTGGAACTTCCCGATAAAAGTCGTCTGAGTTACCGTTAAAACCTGACCCAATCATCATCATGCTCTTTGAAAATTGAAACCAAAAGTTTAAGGTCGAATTTTTAGGGTCTGTTTTAATTGCAAAATGAACAGGGTCTGCTTTTGAAAACAACCAGTTTACACTGCCTTGTCTTGGTGCTTCGAGAATAGTATGGCTTCGCAATGGGCCATTGAATTCAACTGCCGTAAAACTTCCCGTTGAAAAAGTAAATCCAATGATCTGATAATCATCCTGATAAGTTTCTTTCAAATATTTGCCTTGAGATCCTCCCCATATAGTATAACCTGAGTCATTTGCCACATGAGCATTGTGGGCCCATAGTACCATCTTCGTATCATCTCCAAGCAAGTTGAATAACCAAGAAGTGTTTTCAGCCATAAAGAGATCGCGTTGAAAATATCTATTGTTCCTTTCACCACCCCATATGACAGTTTCGACTTGTTCCATATTCCTTACCAGTTGCAGCGCCCACATCGCCTCCTTGATTCCTAAAGCAGCTTCAATCTTAGGCACAAGAAGCTCTACCTCTGTTTTAGCAAATGAGATGCTCTCTCTTATACCTATTGCTGTTACGTCTGAATAGTTTTCTGAATAGAGCTCATACATTCGCATATAATCAGATGTTCTCACAGATATCTCGTTAGCTACTTCTGTATCAACTTTTGAAATTATATCTACAAGTGCATCTCGGTTATAAATTGTAGCCTGAGTATCGACACCATAAAAACCAATCATCTCTTCTTCTGTCTTTCCATTATTGTAAGTTCTCATCCATTCAAGTAAGGTCCTTACTTCTGCTGTCCGCCACGTCCAGAAGATCATTTTTTCCCGCATTAGTGCAGTGATATCCCCGTCTGTTCTGTGCTGGACCCAATCATTGAATATCATCGCTTCAGCCATATCCATTTCAAATACGAATGCCTTATAACCATGATTCTCCACCAGGTACTGAAAGATGCGATGCTTCATTTGAAAGAATTCTTTCGTCCCATGGGTGGCCTCGCCAAGACCTATAAGTCGAGCATTCGATATTTCATCTAAGAATGTTAGTTCTGTATCACGTATCTCCAGGGGCTTTTCATTTAGCGAAAAAGCTTCGGCATTGACAGCATCTATTAATTCCTGTTGCTCAGAAGAGAAAACTTCTCCTTCAATAACCTCTTCTACTTCATCAGAGCCACAACCGATTAAAAACAAAATGGATAACAAGAAGAGCGGTAGGTATGATGATTTCATAACACTTGATGATTTGATTATGTCAAAATAGCCAAGACTTATCTAATTATTAGTGGGTTACAGAATAATTAACTTTACAAATGGCCTTTTTAGGTAAAAATTATCAAATTATCATGTAGTTTAAGACTTTTATAGTTTCTATAAGAATGACTGATATTTGCATCGTATTCTCTATATTATGCTGTCGAATAATTCTATATGAAAAATATGCTCTCAGCGGCTACTTGGCTCAATAGCGAAGAAAGAAAGGCGTTGCTGCAAAAAAGCGATTGGCGAGGCTTATTTGAGGTCTTCTTTACTTGGGGGGTAATCGTTGCGTCTTTTGCTCTGGTGATCTACTTTCCTCATCCGCTAAGCTATATAGCTGCATGGCTAATAATTGGTGGGAGACAACTGGCATGTTCTGTTATTTTGCATGACGCCGGGCATTTTGCCTTATTCAAGTCTAAAGGACTCAATGATTTTTTCGGAAAGTGGTTAGGTGGTTATCCAGTGCTAAGTGATCTAAGTGCTTACAGACCTTACCACAACGAGCATCATATTCACACGGGAACAGCTGATGATCCCGACTTACTCTTGACCACTGGCTATCCAGCTAGATTGATTAGTATGTGCAGAAAGTTCTTCAGGGACCTAAGCGGTTTGACCTTCATCAAAACACAGTCAGCCTTTACGCTGATGCAACTCGGTATTCTGGAATATAACTTAGGCAAGAAAGTCACTTGGATAGACAAGTCAAAGCGAACGTTTAAAAGCACCATATCTAACGGTTTTAAAAATCTATCGGGGCCGATCATAGCTAACCTATTGATCTTTGCAGTGCTATGGGTGATAGGTCATCCTTGGCTCTATTTACTTTGGCTTGTGCCTCTGTTTTCTACTTTCCAATTGTTTATTCGCATTCGCTCTATGGCAGAGCATTCTATGATCGCAGATTCTGGTGATCCACATACGAATACGCGAACAACTTATGCTAATCCATTGGAGCGATTATTAGTTGCGCCTCATTATGTGAATTATCACGCCGAGCATCACTTAATGATGGGAGTGCCTCCATATAATCTTCCTAAGATGCATGAGATATTATTGCAAAAAGGTTTTTATGAAAAGGGCATATTGGAAAAAGGCTATGTTCCTTTGATAAGGAAAGCGATTGTAGCATAGATCATTTTGTAGTTTCTCATTCGCGAATTCACGAATTCACAAATATGCCATTTACTAATTTTTCGATTTGCTAATTCACTAATTCGATAGGAAATGCTTTTTTCTGCTTCAAAGAGCCATCTGCTTCTCTGTTTTCTGACATCTGTAATCTGGCTTCTGACCTCTGTTCTTTCCTAATTCCCCATCTCCTTTTCTAATTCTGCA
>CALHUZ010000123.1 GCA_938039305.1 uncultured Saprospiraceae bacterium | reverse complement strand
CGGCAACTATGCACAGTTTCGTATGCGAGGCATGAGTCAATCGAGGATCAATGTCACGCTTAATGGCGTACCGCTTAATGACATGCTCGATCAAGGTGTTTACTTTTCTAATTTTTCAGACTTTGGTAATAGTGTAGAAAGCATCCAAGTGCAGAGAGGAGTCGGTAGCTCAAGTGTTGGAGTTGCATCTTATGGTGGCGCTATCAACTTTGAATCAACTAATGTCTTCAAAGGCGATCCAGGTGCAGAATTACAATTAACCACTGGATCATTTGGTACACTTAGAACTTCTGCAGAAGTTAAGACTGGCCGCATGAAGAACAATGTCGGAGTTTATGGAAGAATCAGCAGAACATCTGTAGATGGATACAAGACACACTCGGCATCAGATAGTTACTCCATCTTTGGTTCGGTGGGATGGGCAGGAGCGAAGGATGTAATCAAGCTAACTGGCTTCATGGGTAAAACCCAAAATGATCAATCCTACCTTCCTGTACTCCTTAGTGATATAGACGCTGATCCAAAGACGAACTATAATCATCCCAACGATACGGATGACTTTGAACAAGAGATGATACAGTTACAATGGAATCGCAGTCTGACTGAAGATGCACGTCTCGATGCAACTTTGTACTATGGCGGAGCAAGAGGCGTCTTTCCATTTGCAATAGATGATGAGACTCAATTCGTCTATGGTCTCTCTAATGATCACTATGGCTTCTTGTCTAACTTCACTTACGAGATATGGAATGTATCATTCAAAGCTGGCCTTCAAGCTTACAAGTTTGACAGAACCAACTTCGAATATGTAGCCCCTAATGTTTCTAATCCATATGATCGAGATCAATCTTCTAAGAGTGAAGTGAGCGCTTATACAAAGATCAATTATGATATGGGTGATCTTTCATTCTATGGAGATATACAATTTCGATCAGTAGGTATCAACCTTAGCCCTGATGAAGTACTTGGCACAGGATTAGATCTTGAAGAAAGTTGGTTTTTCATCAATCCTGTTTTGGGTCTTAACTATAGACTTAATGACAATAGCCAAACTTACTTATCGATCGGTAGATCTGGACGAGAACCAACCAGATCGGATATACGCAATGGTGTCACACAAGAAGAGTATGCCACTGATTTAGAACTAGGCTGGAAGTACGATAACAAAAGATGGAAGGTGGGTGCTAACTTATTTCATATGCAGTTTGAAGATGAGATATCAAGTGTAGGTGCATTACAATCTCAGTCGTATATGGAGATCAGGCAGAATGTCGCTGATAGCCGACGCAGTGGTTTAGAATTACAATTAGCATATCAATCATCTGAGGCGTTTGGTCTTTCTCTAAATGGAGCTTACATGACGACAAATGTTTCAGAATTCAATAATGGATCTGAAACATTTAATGATGTAGATCACATCTTCTCTCCAAAGTTAGTACTGCGCCCACAATTAGAATATAAAGCTTCTAATACCCTTGATTTCATACTCTCAGGAAGGTATGTAAGTTCATCATTCATGGAGTTAGCCAACATCCCCACTTTTAACTTGCCAGCACATACTGTACTTAATGCGCAGGTTAACATTGCCATCACTTCCAATGCAAACATGAGTGTCATGTTGAACAACTTACTTGATGAAAGATACTTCACTGACGGTGCTCCAGTGGATCTTGATTTTGATGGCATCGTAGAAGGTCCAGGATATCGGATACAACCTCCTCGACATATCTATGTTATGTTTACATTGAAGTTTTAAAAACTCAATATCATGACAAAACAAGACATTAAGATTGTACCAGATTACTTCAAGACATATACTTCTTTGATACCTGAAGGCATGCATTTAATGGATGCCTTAGATACTTATGGGTTATCATATTTAGCGTCCCAGCAAGAAAAATATGAAGCTTTAGATGATCAGGTTTATGACAAAGACAAATGGACTGTCAAGCAAGTGCTTCAGCATGTCACCGATACTGAGAGGATTTTTTGCTATCGAGCACTAAGATTTGCTCGAGCAGATCAAGCCCCACTGGCTGGATTTGAGCACAATGACTATGTCACCGAAGCTCCTGTGGGCCATAGAAATATAGAAGATTTGCTAGAGGAGTATGCTGCAGTAAGACAAAGCTCAATTTGTCTTTATAAGACTTTGAGTGACGACATGCTACAAAGACATGGTACGGCTTCTGGTCTGCCAGTATCTGTACTCGCTCTTGGATTTATGACTTGTGGACACGTGATACACCATCAAAACATATTGGCAGAGCGATATTATCCATTGATATCTTAGCTCAAGTTATAGGTACCATCTTCCAACCGACTCTTATAGCGGATTGAACCTATGTTTTAGTCATTTCACAGGATAGCTTTAAACATTTAACCACCGGCTGCGTTTTATTTGTGTATCTGAAATAAAATCAAATCGGATGAAACACCTATCTCCTGAATCAATAGGATTCTTACGAAATATCAAGAACAAGAGTATCGCCCAAGATAATTCTGAAAGTTGGGGTAATTTATACACGAGACTCTTCTGCGACCTTTTTAATATCGTCAGATCAGCTAACGAAGAGTTGAATGATTTCGCTATTGGCAAATGGTTCATCACCTATGAGAACACTGACGATCAAAGTGAGCTGTCTTTTCGATTTGCACTTAGTTTATCAAATGAAAAAAAGGCTCCAAAAATTCAAATAACTATTCAACCTTTTGGCGAGTCTTCGATTGAGGTGCTTCCTGTTGATAACAGAAAAATGGATTTCAACCTTACAGGTTTTTATAATTCTGGCGCTTATAAAAGATACTTTCAAGATTATAAAGACGAGAGTTTAGGATTAAAGACAGTTATATCTTCTAAGCAGATTACGTCAAGACATTTCGGTGATTACATAGTCCATCTACTGACTATGATGAAGCCGTATATAGAGTCGCCCAGTCCTAAAGATTCAGCTGAATTAATAGCTGCTTGAAGGCCACAAGAACCCAGAGATCAAACTACCATTGATACCTAAGTGTCACACCGATGCCATCAAGGGCTTTATTACGTTCTCTTCCTTTTATGTCAGCATTAGATATATGAATATTGGTCAGCTGAAATGAGCACCATTTATCTGACATTAACCATGATAAGGAGATTCCGTAGTGGGTTGTAAAGTTAAATCTTGTGCCCCCTGTCGGAAATGGTTTTAGAAAATAATTAGGTCCAACTCCATTGTCATAAGACAACCTCCAATTTTTAGATTTGATAATATGCCACGTAAACCAAGCATAACCTCCGACTCCTGATGTATGGATATCATCACCACCTACTGCATATAGCCTCATCCCACCACCCCAATCCAAATATCTTCTGACAGATCGGCCAACTCTGCCATCTACCAATAACAAACTACTCAGTGGCTCTCGGTTATATTCTTTGACATAGGTGACACCGACAGCCTTGACATCATACTTTTGATACGTTGTATCCTTATCAAAAAGAGAGACTAATCCTAGGCCAACAAAATTATAACCAATCACCTTATTGTCACCAAAATCAATCAAACCCACATCATTAGGATCACGCCAGTCCCATCCAGATTGCCCATTTGCAGTAGCGAAAGTCACTAAAGCAAAACCGATCATAAGTCCATATCTGATATCCTTTATCCCCATCGCTTCCAATATATATAATCAGAATAATAGAACCTCTCTTTCAGTTGAATACTGTCTGATACAATCAATCCGTTTTTATCACTGCAAGCATAATCACTAGCTAGAAACAATAAATGAGTCCACCATGCCTTTGTATATGACAAGGCCCATATCTGCGAATTCAATAGAACATCACATGACCATCAAGCAACTTCTTCTCTCTTTTTTTATCATAATCGGAACGTTACAGATAGGCGATGCTCAACAATGGGTATACAACTCAAGTGGCACTGAAATAAAGGGTTCATATCGCTATGCTAGTCTCACTTCTGGTGCTAATGACAATCCAAGATCATCAAGTATCTATATCAACTACTATGACCTTGATCAGAAGTACAACATCTATCTCTACGAAATCACTGGCTTAGAGTGTAGTGATAACACGATACAATACTTCACAGACTCAGATAAGACA
>CALHUZ010000122.1 GCA_938039305.1 uncultured Saprospiraceae bacterium | reverse complement strand
GGCTATTCGATACCAGAAGAAGCTGGCTAAAATTCTTCCAAGGTTTCAGAATTTTTTAACGCCAGCTCCTTCTTAATACTCGACAGAGCGATTCTTAGTCCTATAATCTCGGCTTGTAGACCGTCTAAATATTTTACTATCCCAAACCTACATTTGAGTGGTGGGCGTGGTTGCCGCCTGATGTGGCTCGGGTGATGATGGGACTGAACCCGACCTTTAGGTTTGAGTGATTAATATCACTCAATGAAGGAACGGCAAACAAAGGCTTGCCGATGGGTGGCTCAATCGGATGGGATTCAGGCGGTGAGTCTTTTGGTTACTTTGGGGCGACTGCCAAAGTAACGAACGATTAAGAGTAGCACGAAACTCAAAGTTGAATATATGGATTAAAAGTATGTGAAAAGCGATTTCATTTAGAGCAAAAATACTCGGTAGACTGATATAGCACTTAGCAAGTCTATCTTCAGACTGTTAGTCCTTGGATTACTTTTCGACGACAGGAAAAGTAACGAAATGATTAAAATGCTGAATCAAACCTTTTTTATAAAGTTATTATAATAAAACAATATTACATCAGCAATGTGATCACTCACTCCGCTCGCTTAGTCCCCCTGAAGGGGAAAATCTGTGCTTTATAATTACAATCTTATGCAACACTTGGGTGTTAGCCCAAATATCATCCAAGTATCTTGGCAACTAACTCCTTAACCTCTCCAGCAATACCATTCGCTTCCCCTTCATCCTTACCTTCAGTATAAACTCTGACAATAGGTTCTGTATTAGACTTTCTAAGATGAGCCCAGCCATCGCGGATGTAGATCTTAACTCCATCTTGAGTGTCCACTTCATGGTCTGCATAGTGTGTTGCTACTTTAGAAAGTAGGTCGTCTACATCAAGCTCAGGAGTGAGCTGAATCTTATCTTTTGTCATGATGTAGTTAGGACATAGCTTGCGATATGCGGATAGTGTAGAAGCCTTTTCTTCAGTTACTAAAGCAGATAGCATCAATGCTACTCCAACTAATGCATCGCGGCCTGCATGTAGCGTAGGATAGATGATGCCGCCATTTCCTTCGCCACCGATGATGGCACCTACATCTCTCATTTTAGTGACGACATTGACTTCTCCTACTGCTGCTGCGGAATATGATTGTCCATGTGATTCTGTGACATCTCTGAGTGCTTTGGTTGAAGAGAGATTAGAAACTGTTGGGCCTGGTGTTTGTCCAAGTATATAGTTAGCTACCATGACCAAGGTGTATTCTTCTCCACAATATTTACCATTCTCATCTACGAATGCTAAGCGGTCCACATCTGGATCAAGGGCAACTCCCATATCTGCTCTGTGGTCTTTTACGGCTTGCGATAAATCGAGAAGGTTATGCTCCAGAGGTTCTGGGTTGTGCGCGAAGGTGCCATTGATATCTGCATTGATTAAGATGCACTCGCAGCCAAGGGCATCTGCTAAAATAGGCAGTGCGATAGAACCTGTAGAATTGATACAATCTACTACAATCTTAAATGATCGCGAACGAACTGCTTCGAGCTTTACAGTTGGTAGTTTTATAATTTCTGCGACATGTCTTTCTATAGAATCTGTTACTTCAGTAATCTTTCCCAGATGCTCAGCTAAAGCATAATCAAAGTCTCTCCTTGATGAGATTTCTAAAAGCATCGTTCCTTCTGCTGCACTGATGAACTCTCCTTTTTCATTTAGAAACTTAAGGGCATTGTAAGACATGTTATTGTGGCTGGCAGTGATGATGATACCTCCTCCTGCATCTTGAGCTACTACTTCCATCTCTACAGTTGGAGTAGTGGAAAGTCCTGTATCCACTACATCGATACCCATCATGCTAAGTGTACTTGCAACAAGTGCTGAAACCTGCGGCCCAGACACGCGGCCATCTCTTCCAAGTACTACTTTGCTGTTCTTATTATGTCGCTTCAGCAGTGTAGCGTATGCGCTTGTGAATTCTATGATATCTACTGGCGTAAGATTAGTTCCTGGTGCTCCACCAAGTGTGCCTCGCATGCCAGATATAGATTTGATTAAGGTCATAATTTAAATTATCGTAGTATTTTTTTAAAGTGTATATGGGGTAGAAGTTGTGATGGTATTAGTTCGATTTTATAGTTGGAGATAATTTAGTTGATAGTCAATGGTCAATGGTTCATGGTCATGTCTGTCGTCTGCTCTGTTTTCTAACATTTGTTCTCTTTCTATCAACTATGGACTATAAACTGATAACTGCTTTCCCCACAGCATCCAAGCTTTCACAACGATTAAGCCATACTATTCGCTTCAACAAAATCACCAACCCCATCCGCCAATCTCTCCAACGTCGGCCCCAAAATCTTCAGATATAAACTGATCAGCGCCAATCCCAGACAAGCACCTCCAATGATATCTAAGGGATAATGCACCCCGACGTAAATTTGCGCAAAGCTAATAATCGCTGCCCAACTATATAATGTCCATTTGACCCATCTTTTACCATTTGCCAATAGGCTGATTAATATCAATGCGAGCCCAAAATGATTAGCTGCATGAGAAGAAGTGAAGCTCGATGAATATCCACATCGGACTCGCTGATTCACCTGTTGAGACATACTGATCTCTCGACAAGGCCGCGGTCGCTCAACAGAATTCTTAACTACGCGACTCGATATTATATCTGTGATCGATACAGCGCTGACGATGATGAGGATATAGTAGGATGCCTTGTGTAAATCGAATTTTGTGAAGATGTATGCTATGATGGCGATGTATACTGGTACCCAGATGTAGCGGTTACGGACTAACGGTAGGATTACATCGAAGAAGGTGTTGCTCAATGAGCGGTTGATAAAGAGAAAGAGTTCATGATCTAAGTTTATAAGGAATTCCATTCTTTCTATTTGTCTATACAGACAGCAAATGTGGTTTGTGTTTGTCTTGCGACTGCAAGGTACAATCTCTGATGAATTGAGCATAATGCTATTATATTAATAGCTTCAGCTGGACTTTCTTAATTTGGTTTTCCCTAAGGCACAGAATTAAGATTTCCATTATACTATTTCACTTTCATATTTTTTGCTTGGCTACGACCGACCGACTTCTGCTGAAAGCAGAATGAAAGTCCTCGTTGACTTTCAAGTGAGGAAGCCGCTTGCGGATGCGAGGCTTGCATGGATTTAGTGCATCTCACAATGGATATAGTTTTCCATAGTATTATTTCACCTTCATTATTTTGCTTGGCTATTCGATACCAGAAGAAGCTGGCTAAAATTCTTCCAAGGTTTCAGAATTTTTTAACGCCAGCTCCTTCTTAATACTCGACAGAGCGATTCTTAGTCCTATAATCTCGGCTTGTAGACCGTCTAAATATTTTACTATC
>CALHUZ010000121.1 GCA_938039305.1 uncultured Saprospiraceae bacterium | reverse complement strand
TCGACTTGATTCGCTATAACCATACTTGACAGCATTCTCAACAAGCGGTTGTAGCAAAGATCTTGGTATGGATTGAGATCTTGCTTCATCAGATACCTCAAAGACGTATTCAAGCCTTTCGGCAAATCTTATTTTTTCAATTTCCAAGTACTCTTTGATCATCTCTACTTCTTCAGAGACTATCGTCAAATGTTCTGAATGACGATTAGAAAAGTGTCGCATGAATTTTGAAACATTGACCGTCATTTCTTCAGCTTTTTTTGGGTCGGTTTTGATGAGGCTTGCTATGGAGTTCAGGGTATTGTAGAGAAAGTGTGGGTTGAGTCGGGCTTGAAGGCTGTTTAGTTGGGCGGTGGTGTTTAGCTGTGTACTTACGGCAACTTCTTTTTCGGCTTTCATTGATCGGTATCTCTTGATAATAAAAACCAATAATTTGGCGAGAGCGAAAGCGTACAATGAGTAGTAATACATCCATATGGCTTCATCAATAATTCTTCCTCTCTTAAAAACTAATAGTCGTTTTAATTCTGGATAGAAAAGCCCAATAATTGACATAGATAGATAAAGTGAAATCACTGAGAAAAAACAAATACTCAAAAACTTACATGCTTCCCTGATGTAATCGTTTTTACTCTTTACTAAGAACTTATTTATTAAATAGTAAAAAAGGAAAAGAATGAATGCACTTAATCCCGAGTACACCCTACGGACATTAACACTCCCATAAATATCGTCAGCATAAAATCCGTATACTCCAAATACATAAGGGTGTGGCAACCATACTATAATTAAAACAAGAATCAGACTTACAACTTTCCTAGTTGTTGAGGACAAAGTGCTCATTAAGGAAAACACAAAAAAGCAAAGAAAAAAGAAAAGTATCCCACCCGTTAGAAAAACTACATGGAACATGGAGCTTTCGGAAATTATTATTTCTCTATAAACCATAAATAGTTCATCGTTATCAAAAGCTGTAGTCGGGACAGAACTAACTTTACGCTCACTTAAGATATGAGCCAAACTCTCATCACGAAAAATTTTCTCAATCTCAAAAAGGTCATAAGCATCGAATAAAATAGAATCAGTTGAAATCCTAAGTCTACAATATCCATCTCCTGGCAAATCTCTAACAAAGGCATAAGAAGCTGGTTCTCCATTAAATATTAATAAATCTCCTGGGTTAAAATCATACATTTCTCCAACCTTATAGCCCCTAATAATCGTTCTCCTATCGAGCTCTTCTTCCGAGTAAGAATCCGTTTGGTTGTAAAAAATATTATAAAATGGAGCTGCCAAAGAAATCGAACAAATCAAAACAACACCTATCAAATACTTCATAACATCTTGAATTTACCATAAAGAACTAATGATTAGATCATAGATCCCAGCCATTTCTGACCAACTGGACTATAGCGGAGTGAAGTGGAAAAGTGAATCAAGACACACAACTATAGGTTATTCAAAAAAGCTATGCGGCGAATTAAGACAAAGTTCAATGTCACTCACCATCAATCGATCTAAGTATATTAAGTAGTGCGGCGATTAAGGACCATAAACTCCGCAAAAAACGCGGCGATTATTGCCTTTGCGGAGAATAGCACCTATATTTACCGCATAATCAGCGGAGAATGAGGACGTATATTCATAGTTTAAAGGAGTGGCCCAATTTTGCTTGGGACTTAGAAGCCATTGTTACTCTACTCTCAACAGTAAGAAACAAACAAGGAATTCTAACAGGCAAGATGGATGCTATTGGGTTCAACTTACAAAATGAGGCATACTTAGAATCGCTATCACAAGATGTAATCAAAACAACTGAGATAGAAGGTCAATTCTTAGATACTCAGCAAGTACGATCTTCAATCGCCAGAAAGTTGGGAATAGATATCGCAGGATTAGTAGATAGCGAAAGGGATGTTGATGGAATAGTGGAAATGATGCTGGAAGCAACTCAAAATTGGGAAGGTGAACTAAATGAAGATCGCTTATTTGGATGGCACTCGGCTCTATTTCCCACTGGGCGAAGTGGACTGCATAAAATCATAGTTGGAAACTGGAGAGATGATTCAACTGGTCCCATGCAGGTTATATCTGGCCCAATTGGCAAAGAGAGAGTACATTTTGAAGCTCCAGCTGCAGCAGATCTACAAAAAGAAATGAAAACATTTATTGATTGGATAAATAAGCCCAATGCGAATGATCCAGTTCTAAATGCAGCCATTTCTCACATATGGTTTATTACAATTCATCCATTTGAAGATGGAAATGGTAGAATAGCAAGGGCTATAAGTGATATGATGCTATGTAGGTCAGAAAATAGAACTCAAAGGTTCTATAGTATGTCTTTCCAAATTAAAGAGCACAGAAAAAAATACTATGATTTACTTGAGGCAACACAAAAAGGAACATTAGACATAACGGAATGGCTAATCTGGTTTCTTGAATGTCTTCAAAGTGCAATAGATGCTTCCGAATCAATTGTGCAAAAAATAATGCTGAAGCACAAATTTTGGAATGAACACAAGGCCATAACGTTCAATGAAAGACAATTAAAAACTATAGAATTACTATTTGGAAATTTCTTTGGACACCTAACAACATCAAAGTGGGCAAAAATAAACAAGTGCTCACAAGATACTGCCTTAAGAGATATTCAAGATTTAATTGCAAAAGCTGTACTTAAAAAGACTGGTTCTGGTGGAAGAAGCACAAATTATGAGTTAGTAAGTGACATGAATTAATATCGGATACTTTACAATGTCCAATGCATATGGCAAAAGACACAAATTATAATATACTCACCTCACCATCTCCATATCATAAAGATCCAACCCCTTCGTCCAATAATCCTTCTCAGTTCTCGTCACAGCAAAACCCATCTTTTCAAAAAACTTGTACGCAGTCTGAGATGTTTTAGCTCTGAACTTTTTAACCCTATCTTCCTTTTTCAAGATAGCAAGACAGTGTTCAACTAATGCCCTACCCAGTCCTTGGCCAGCACTTTCTGGATGCAGAAATATCCATGTGATAGTTCCTGATAGATTTTCTTCTACAGCACATCCGGAAGCACCGACAACCTTATTGTCTACCTCAATCACATAGTAAGTCTCAGGTGGTTTATCTAGATAACTTTCAAGACCCTTGAGTTCTTCTATACCAAAATGCTTTGGCACATTTAGATGGAATATTTCCACGAGCCTCGACTTATCATCCGGCCTGT
>CALHUZ010000120.1 GCA_938039305.1 uncultured Saprospiraceae bacterium | reverse complement strand
ATCAACCAAAGATCATGACTACACTCCATTACTATGCTTCGGCTACGCTCAGCACAGGTCCTTCGACGAAGTTCTATACTTAGCCTGTCGAAGTGCTCAGCCATCACATCTATAGGTGTGTACCCTGAGCGGAGCCGAAGGGTGACATTCCTATGGTCGTAGTGATTTTTTTATAAAAATGAAATAATGCCTTCTATTCCTTCAGTACAGAGTAACCTGACACCCTACCCTGAAGGTTGAGAAAAAAATGAGATTGATCATTGCTAAAAAAATCATGCCACCAATACCTTGAGTAATTCATCTTTTTTATTCTTACTTACAGGAATCAAAGTGCCATTTTTGAGGCGGACAGAATTATCCATTTTGATATATTCCTGGATGTAGGTGATGTTGACTAAGTAGGATTGATGTGATCGGAAGAACAGATTATCTTCTAATTGGGTTTGAAAGTGCTTGACGGTCTTGGAAGTCGTATACGTCTGTCCGTCTTTCATATTGATGACTGTATAGTTACTATCTGCTTTGAGATAACAGATCTCCGTAGGATCCAGGAAGAGTGTCTTTTCTTGTAATTGGATGATGAGCAGGTTGCGCTGGTTACTTTCTATCTTATTAGCAGTAGCGTGCCCTGCTCCACTTTTAGCAGCTCTATGTGCTTGAAACTTATCAACTGCCTCCACCAGCGAATCAGTATCGATGGGCTTCAATAAGTAGTCAAGTGCAGCAAGCTTGATGGCATCTATGGCATACTCATCATATGCCGTAACGAAGATTACATTGAACTGGGGAGTAGAAAACTTTTTTAATAACTCCAGGCCCGTCATGTGTGGCATCTGAATATCGAGAAACACAAGATCTACGTCATGCGATCTTAAGTAATCCAAGCCTTCGCGCGGATCTGTAAATGTCGCTACTATCTCTAACCTCCTACAGTATTTAGAAATCAGCGTAGTCAGCAGTGATATGCTATTCGGTTCGTCATCTATGATTACAGTTCTCACGATAATTAGGTTTGTGCAGATTGATTAATAGCCGGTATCCGTATGATGACTTCTGTCCCATAGGCTCCATGGCTTTCTGGAAGCCAATCTATGATCTCGACAGAAGATTGACTTCTTTCATCTTTATATTCATTATTCAGGAGTTCTATCCGCTTTTGAGTGATGTCCATGCCGTATGATTTTTGTTTGGCACCATTTGCTTTTCTTGACTTGGCAGCTTCTCTTCCGATGCCATTGTCTTTGACTGAGATTGCGATACTCCTGTCATCTTTTTTTGAAATATTAATCTCAAGACACTTCTCCTCAGTACTGTGCATCAGACCATGCCATATAGCATTTTCGACAAATGGTTGTATCAACATAGGTGGCACCATTAATTTGTTAGTGTCAAGTCCTTTATCAACATTGATAAAGTAATCAAAACTCTGTGCGAATCTCATCGATTCTAATTCTATGTACAGTCCCAGGGTATCCACTTCATCTGTCAGTGTGATCAGGGAATTAGCAGAATTAGTCAGTACTCGCCTCATTAACTTAGAAAACTTAACGAGATAATTAGAAGCAACATCACCCTCGTTTTGTAAAATATAATTGTTGATACTATTAAGCGTATTAAATAGAAAATGAGGATTAATCTGCGCCTTTAGTGCTCGCATCTCCATAGAAGAAATCTCTTTTAGATAGCGAGATTTTACTTCCTCTTTTTGTCTTGCTTGCTCTACTGTGTACCGATTGATAAGATATAATATACCTGCCAGAAGTAACCCTATCAATAACTTAAACCATATGGTCTCAGAAAATTTTGGGAGTACGTTAATCTTCAATCTTTTGACATTATTACTCCATACTCCATCGTAGTTACTGGCTTTCACTTCAAATGTATATTCCTTAGGTTCGAGATTAGAAAAAGACGCAAACGTACGATTGCTCGGTAGTGACCAGGTGTCATCGATACCCAGCATCCGATATTGATATTGGGTTCTTTGAGGAAAGGTATAACCTATGGTATTATAATTTATAGATATCGTGTTATCATTTGGCGCAAGCTCTACTTCACTTAAATTATAAATATTTCCTTCAGGGGTATAAGGGCTATTACCTAACTCGATACCTGAAATGTATGTATGAACAGGTGCATCATTGGAAGTCATAGAGTTATTATCCCAATAATTGAGTCCATTGATTGTACCTATCCACATGCGATCGTCAGACTTGAGTGCAAGTCCAGTCATGAACTCATTAGATTGTAATCCATCTACGACAGTAAATATCTGGTGCGTACCATCCAGAAAGGTGGTATCCTTATCCATTCTTGTGAGTCCATTGTTAGAACTGATCCATAGGTGATCTTGTCCATCTTCTATCATCGCAGTGACCACATTGCTACCGATGATACCATCATCCGTTGTGATGATCTTGTGCAAATCAAAATGCTCATCCAAGACATGAAGTCCTTTACCTTCTGTAGCGACCCAGATCAATCCATCTATATCTTGATACACTGTCTTGATAGATATCTCAAGTGCATCATCTTTCGGATATACTTGGATGATCTGTCGTTCTGCCTCGTCCCATCGATAAAGCCCACCGATGCGATTATTGATGACTACCGTCCCATCATTGAGTGCTGTGATGCCATATATATCACGGTTAGGAGGTTGGAAAATATCATCTTGAAACAAGTGCTTGACTGAAGCTCCATCATCGATAAAAAGACCTGCGAATATAGTACCTACCCATAATCGGCCTAATGGATCTTTGTAAAGTGAGCGGACTGTATTGTTATCGGTGATCGCTCTATTTTGAGAATGGTACGTCTTCCGTTCTATAAGCCTCATACGCTTTCTTGAGACGACAGAGACCCCTTCTCGATTATGGCCGATATAAAGTCTATCACCATCGATGACGAGACAAGTCGCAGAATTATTGGGCATGATTTCTGGATGAGATTCGTGCGTATATACCTCCAGTATGTTGTTCTTGTCATCATACTTCCAGAGGCCTCTTGACGACGTGCCGATCCATAGATAACCATCCTCATCTTCCGCTATTGCACGAGGGTACAGCATATTGATATCGATACCATAATCTCTGGATCGAAGACTATTGAACTTAGTAGCTCTTACATCATAAGTCAATACTCCATGTACTAATGTACCCAGCCATAAGACACCATGGCTATCACGGATCATAGAAGCGATAGTCTCAGATTGGATCGCTCTCTCTCCTTTGACTCTGATGTTATAATGTTGCCAAGTATCACTTGTGTAGTCGTATGTGTATAGTCCCTTACTGCGTGTAGAGATCCAGATCTGCTCCTCGTGCTCATCATGATAGAGGAACAAAATGTCATCATCTATAGACATCTCAGCTGTCTTATCCTCGTACTTACCTGTCTTAGGATCAAGACATAAGACTATTCCTTGGGCACTCGATGTCCAGACCCTAGATAGACCATCAACACAGGTCTGTGCAAAGTCTTTTCCATAGTTTTTCGGTGGAAGGTGATATTCAAATTTGTTCTTTTCAAAGTCATAGATCATAACGCCACCTACATTATTGATCAAGGCGACATGTCGATCACTAATGAGATTAGCATCCATAGTATAAGGTCTATAGTCCTCTTCGTAAAGCGGATAGACGACCTTTATCGTATCAACCCTTCGGGAAATACTGTCTATCTTAATGATCTGTGCTGCATTGTTAGTAAGCACCTTACTACCGTCATATAGAGTACCTGTGTAGCGTCTCGGCTTTGCACTTTGGGCCATGCTATAATCGACGAGACTATCTGCCTTAAGGTCGTAACGATATGCACCTTCATCTTTAGAAATCCATAATTCTTCTGGAGCATTAGAACCTATGCGGTATATGCGATTGCCATTGCAATTAGGATTATTATAAAATTCTTCTCTGAATACTTCGATGTTATATCCGTCTAAGCGATTGAGCCCATCTGAAGTACCAACCCAGATAAATCCATAGTCATCTTCATACAGTGCCGTTATGACATTATGCGATAATCCATCATTGACATCTATATTGTCAAGCTCGAGTCTGATCTCTTCTATCTGACCATAAAGTGAAAAGGAAAGACAGCACGCCATCAACCCACATACATATCGGTGTCTCCTCATCAATCGATCATCAATCATAGTTAAGCTAATAAAGCAATAATTTTTCAATTAGAAACATCAGATGAGTATTAGACCACGTCCGATGAGTATCGAGTGGAGTGGAGTTAGTATCGTAGTTATTAAAGTCTCCCCTGAGGAAGATACAGAGGGTGACACCTATTTATTCAGTTAAATCAATCAGCCCGTCAACCACCTATCCTCCATGTGAGAGATGCTCTTTATGTGCTTGCAATACTAATCCAATCCTATCCGATACTCATTCAACCTAGTGCGATACTCATTCCCTATTAATAGGGAGATACCACGATCTATCTTTGACTCATCATGTTAGAACTTCCTTTTACTACAACCAAATAGGACTAACAGAAATCACTTTTTGAACTTAAACATCAACACGCATGCATCCTACACTTTACCTCCAAGCCTCCAATCATCACATCAAGGAAAACGAAAGCTCAACTAACATCACAGACCGTGAAAAGCAAATCTTACACCTAATCGCCTACGAACACTCTTCAAAAGAGATCGCCCAAAAACTATTTCTAAGTTATGAGACGATTAATAGCCATCGTAAAAATATGATGATCAAGCTTGGGGTGCGTAATACAGCAGGGCT
>CALHUZ010000119.1 GCA_938039305.1 uncultured Saprospiraceae bacterium | reverse complement strand
GTCATTATTGAATGGTATGGATGTTCCTGGTTTGGATCCAGATCGCAATACGCTGCAGATGGATATCTTTCCTACTAACTTGATTGATAACATCATCGTTCTAAAATCATTTACCCCAGATCAGCCAGCGGATTTTACAGGCGGTATAGTTAATATCATCACTAAGGATTTTCCGGAAGAGAAGAAGTTCAGTGTTACTGCTGGATTGTCTTACAATCCTTCGATGCACTTTAAGAATGACTACATCACTGCCGCTCAAGGTGGAACTGACTGGTTAGGTTATGATGATGGGACAAGAAGCCTTCCGATTAGATCGACCACGGCTATTCCAGACCCCATAGCATCTGATAAATACAACTCGTTCTTGACGGATATAACAAGAAGCTTTACTTCTAATCTTGGGACAATGAGAGAAAAAAGTGCGCCTAATACAAGCTTTGGCTTTTCAGGAGGAAATCAGATCAACAAGGAAAAAAATACGATCGGATATAATTTCGCACTGAATTATAAAAACAATACGACTTTCTTCGACGATGTACAGTTCAACACTTTTAGAAAACAAAGCTTGAATAGTGAATCACCTTTCTCATTGGAGAAAGATAGAACTCAAGCAGGTGTTCAAGGTTCTAACAATGTCTTGATAAGTGGATTAGCTGGAGCTGCGATAAAGTTTGATAAGCATAAGTTTGCGCTTAATGTCATCGCGATCCAGAATGGGCAGTCAAAAGCAGGTCTTTTTGAGCAGAATTCTTTTATCAGAACTTCCAATACAATCATCAGAGATAATGCAGAATATGCAGAAAGAACAATTGGGAATGTCCTTCTTTCAGGAAAGCACTCTTTTGAAAATGGGTTAGACATAGACTGGAAGTTATCTCCGACTTATTCAAGAATTCAAGATAAGGATTCACGAGTTGTTCCTTTTAGATTGGATGATGGGGAGTTAACAATCGAACCAAGTGAAGGAGCTGAGCCAAGAAGAATATGGAGAAACCTAGAAGAGATTAATTATACAGGGCGTGTAGATGTTACTAAGAAATTACAAATTGCAAAGCAAGATGCTAAATTGAAATTTGGCGTAAGCAGCACTCTTAAAAGTAGAGACTACAGCATCATAGCATACCGCATCAATGTAAGAGGTCAAAACACACTTGACATCAATGGTGATCCTAATCGCATACTTGCACCTGAGAATATCTGGACAATAGGAACGGATAGAGGGTCATATATGGTTGGAAACTTTGAGCCGGCTAACACTTATGAGGCTACACAAAGAATTCTATCTGCTTATGGGATGAATGAACACCAAGTAAGTGATAAGTTGAAAGCGGTATACGGTGTAAGAGTAGAAAAATTTGATCACACATATACTGGACAAAATAACCTCGGTGATATCATTTATGACAATGAGAAAATCATAGATGTTGTAGATGTTCTTCCGTCAGTTAATTTGATCTACGGTCTAACTGACAATATCAATGTCAGAACTTCATTCACAAAGACATTAGCAAGACCTTCTTTCAAGGAAGCATCTATCGGACAGATCTACGATCCATTTTCAGACAGGACTTATATTGGAAATATTGACCTTGTAGAGACTCAGATCAATAATTTCGACGCGAGGGTAGAGTACTTCCTTACTGGCGGTCAGATGTTTGCTGTAAGTGGATTCTACAAGCAGTTTTCTAATCCTATCGAGGTGGTTGCTTTTAGTGAAGCAACGCCTAATCAGTTCCAACCACGTAATGTAGGAGATGCTGAAGTTCTGGGTATAGAGTTAGAAGCGAGAAAAAACTTAGGCTTCTTATCAGAGGGATTATCTGCGCTTAGCATTGGAACGAATGTTTCATTCATACATTCAAAAGTGGAGATGGATAGATCTACTGGAGGTGAATATGAATCAAGACTGAGTAATGCACGACCAGGAGAAGAGATCACTTTAACCAGAAGTCTTCAAGGGCAGTCACCATATATCATCAATGCATTCTTAAGCTATAGAGGATTAGAAAATGGTATAGACGCAAACTTGAGTTATAACGTACAAGGAAAGAGATTGTCAGTAGTAGGAATAGGAAGAGTGCCAGATGTTTATGAGCAACCATTCCACAACTTGACTTTCAAGGCATCAAAGAGAATTGGTGCAGTTAATATAAGTGCTTCTGTTAGTAACATATTGGACAGCAAGAACCAGAAGTTATACGAAAGCTTCAATGCTACTTCTGAGATATTCGAATTATATAGACCAGCGAGAGCATTTAGTTTTAGTATCGCATACGACTTTTAAGAGCTAAGACTTATCTAGGCCTCAGTCTTGCGTGAAGACGGGCTTTAATCACAAAGGATTATCATAACACGTCAGAGGGGTTTATCATTTAGATGATAAGCCCCTTTTTTGCTTTCTACGATCATGTGTCTTCAAGAAGATCTCTTCATCTTGATATTGGCCTGTAGCTTTTGCGAAAGCCGTCAAGTCATAGAAATACCCACCATAAATGTAAAGTCTACATTAATCCAATGTTAACTCAATGTTACCATTATAGCTTTAAATGTGTTATATTTGATAACAATCAATTTACATTGAGATGTATCTGGTTGTTTGTCAGACATGTACACATCTAAAAAATATATAATATATTGGGTCCTATTCTTGACCTTATCGAGTGCCTTTACATCGACACTTAGAGCTATTGATACTGATAACCACGGCGATAAGGATGTAGATAAGGTGAATGTCACTCTTGACTTTGAGTTGGTAGATGGACTCATCGTCGTTCAAGCATCTTGTGAAGGTTTGGAGGGCAATTATATCTTGGATACAGGAGCGCCTCAGCTACTGATCAATCAAAAGGTAAGATCTGGAGATGTAGATCTTTGGACGACTCAAGGTCAGCAAAAAGGGAGTTCGATTGAAATTGCATCATTTGCATACGGGGCTATCATCAAAGAAGATGTTACCGCTTTGGCCATGGATATGACCTTTATTGAAGAGTTGATCGGAAGACCTGTTGCGGGGATTCTTGGAAGCGATATGCTTAAAAACTACAGCGTCAATATAGATTATGAGCAAAGAGAGTTGAGTCTGATCGCCGATAGAGCTGGCTATACCTCGTCTATGGCTGAGTATAACATGACATCCATAAGCATCATTGACTACATGGATGATATGCCAATCGTCGAGATGAAAGTGGATGGAGAAAAGAGACTTCTAGCTTTTGATACTGGGGCAGCTATTTCTGTGATGGATTCTAAAATCGAACTTCAGAATTCATCAACTCGACTTAGGACTGTGCATATTAACAATGTCCACATCGGTGACGCACCTTTTACTTCTTTTAATTTGTCAGAATTAAAGACTAACAATAGTGAAGCTGTAGACGGTATCTTAAGTGTCACTTCCCTCAATGCTTCTAAGGTGCTTATCGACTATAGTTCGAATAGAATCTTTTTTTTCTGGTCGAAGGAGAAGTCTTTGTAAATTCAATCTTACTATTTCTTCAGATTTGCTTTTTCTGCAATCTCGCAGAATACCTAAATACACAATGGGGCATGAGCCTTCAGTAACCTATCTTGATGGCTGCAAAATCCTATCTTCGAACCAGGTGAAGTTTATTTTTCAAGAATATTTTAGATAAACCGCAATTTTCAAGCGAACCTAAGCTCTCCGATCGCTGTCTCGCTCATTGATCTTTGTCACACAAATGATCATTGCCATACTTTTTTTTATTCGATCTTAACTATCCGCTCTAACCACAACACTTCATTATCCTCATTTTGAATCCTTACAAAGTAGGTGCTATCAGGAAGTGAACTGATGTCAACTGTAGCACTGCTTCCTTGATTATCTATACTTTGAAAAGTGGTGCCATAGGCGTTAACGATCTCAATTGTATAATCACTCAGTAAACCAGTTATTTCAAATGCCCCATTGTTAGGATTTGGATAAAGTATGATAGCGTCATCCTCAAGCAAAATATTGTCTACTGCCGTGGTTGTAGTATTTGTGAAAACGCGACTACTACCATCAGGGAAATTATAATTGTTAAGCTCTGTCCAGACAAATGATTTTATAGTTTCAAGGTTGCTTCTTATACCATCGTGAACTATATCATGAGGCATGTAAGATGCAGGGATCTCCTCTCCATATATAGCTGCATAGGTGATCATACCAGCCAGAAAGTATAATGATGCTCTGCCATGAGGAGAGCTATCTTCATATAGTTCATCAAATGGTACTTGTCCAGTTATCACCTCAGTTACAATTCGACTAATAAGATTTCCTACAGGTATAAGGCGAGTATTAAGATCTGGACGTGCTATGAGCATCTTGTCTTGATAGTCTATCCACCAATTAGAAAAAGAGCCAAGCGTCTGGGCGTGATAATCAGCAACTTCAGCTGCACTTGGTAAGGTAGGGGGAAACGCTTGCTGCAGATCCATCTCAGGCCAGTTAGCATATATAAAATAATCTGCGCCAGGTTCTTGCTGATTGACCCAATCAAATATAGTAGACGTTGCCTCAATCACAGTAGTGGATTCGTCTAGTGGATAAGGCCCATCGACAGGTACATATTGTATAAAGTTGCCGGCTGTGAGTAGTATCGTATTGATATCCGCTTCTGCAAATGTCTCAATGTCTTGATCCCATACTCCCGTGACGTTGTCATATCCAAGTATAGAGGAAGGAGGAAGATTAACATGTTGTGCTAAAAATCCAAATTGCCCTCCACCAGCAAATGTGTGCGATGTCTGAGATACAATATCTTGAATCCAGAACATGACCGTAGTCTCATCACTAGGTGTCGCGATAGCTGGAGGCCTATGGTCGATCAGACTATGTGCGAATGCATAGAGTCGGATATCATTATTTTGAGCTGATGATGAGAGTGTCTTCAGTAAAACAACCAGACAAATTAGAATTGCAATTTTCTTTTTTGATAGCATATAATCATTAACGTGAGTCACATACTTTAGAGCGTATCAAAACCACTTTTTCTTTTTGAAGAAGAATAAAGATCCAATTAAGACACATAACATGACACCAAGCAGTACATAATAACCGTATTTAAAATGTAGCTCAGGCATGTTATCAAAGTTCATCCCATAGAGACCAGCCATAAATGAAAGTGGGACGAAGATTGTGGTGATGATTGTCAAGACTTGCATGACCTGATTCATCTTCATGCTGATCTCCGAAAGGTATAAGTCTTGCAGACCATTCAATAGGTCTCTGTAGGTATCGATCATATCCATGATCTGAATCGTGTGATCATTGACATCTCTTATGTAGTGAAGAGAAGACTCTTTTATATGTGGACTATCGGATTTGGTAAATCTGCTAAGGGCTTCTCTAAGGGGACTGACTAATTTTCTAACTTTGATTAGAGATCGCTTTAAGTGATGGATCTCTTCTTTTATTCCATCATGATTTCCATTGGCTATCTTATCTTCTATAGTATCAATTCTATCTTCTATGTCATCCAGCACTGCGAAATAATTATCCACGATATTATCTATCAAAGCATAAGCAAGATAGTCAGCACCATTGGTTCTTATCTTGCCATTAGATAAGTTGATTCTCTCTCTGATGGAAGAGAAAAGATCAGTCTTGTTTTCTTGAAAAGTGATGATCAAGCCTTTCCTGAAATATAGAGCTACTTGTTCAGGTTCCATCTCGCAACGCTCATTGTCAAATGAAATAGCTTTGATAATTATAAAAATTCCATTTGGAAAATCTTCATATTTAGGACGCTGATTGATGTCCACAGTATCCTCTAATA
>CALHUZ010000118.1 GCA_938039305.1 uncultured Saprospiraceae bacterium | reverse complement strand
TCTGATGGGCTTTCACAACATCGCTAAGTACTACTACTACCCTGGATGGCATGAGCCTGGATCTGTACTTGAGGTTATCTGCAACAAGAGAGATTACGATGAACTACCTGAAGATTTGCAAGAAATAGTCAAGACAGCCTGTTATAGAAGTAATCAGGTGATGCTTTCAGAATTCGAAGCGAAGAACAATCTTTATCTCAAGAAGATACGTGAAGAGAGCGATGCTCAAATCTTACCATTTCCAAAAGAGGTCATGTCGGGTATGAAAGAGATCGCCCTGGGCATCTATGATGACATGGCAGCTTCTGATCCGTTAAGTGCTAAGGTGTATGCATCTTTTAAAAGCTTCAAAGATGACATCGGGCAATGGAGTCAAAGTGCGGAACGCGCTTTCTACAATGACATAGGATAACGCTGATGCTTCTGACTAATAGAGCTTAGTAAGCGATTCTTTCTTTGACTTAAGATAGCGATTACACGCTTCTAGTCTTGCTTTAGTCTTTGATATTGAAGAATGACTTTTGTTTACAGCAATCTCCGCAAGACTTTTAAAAAGCTTTTTTTGCTGTCGTTGACAATCTTGCTGATAACCTCCTTTGCGTATGCTGATAACCATACCTTATTAACTAAACTCTTATTGGAGAAGTTCCGTTGATAATTAGGTAAGTTGGCATCATGGAAGAATTCGAACTTAGAGAAGGTCAAGAATTTATAGAACTACTCAAGTTACTCAAGGTAAAAGGATGGGTGCAGACGGGTGGTCATGCTAAGATTGTAATAGACGATGGGGAAGTTAAGGTGAACGGCAAAGTAGAACATCGCAAAAGAAACAAGCTAAGGAAGGGGGATGTGATTGAGTATGGAGAACATAAAATAAAGATAAAATAACCCTCTCTATAAGCTATCCTTCAAGCACTTGATTTTGACACTAGTTGACTAAGTTTGCATCATGATGAGATGGGACAATTGTTATTCTACAAAACGAACAGGTACAGAGCATGTAAGCCAAGTACCTCGGACAGAATATCAGAGAGATTTTGATAGATTGATCTTTGCTTCCTCTTTTAGAAGATTGCAAAACAAGACACAAGTTTTCCCACTTCCTGGTAGCACCTTCGTTCACAATCGTCTGACTCATTCTCTTGAAGTGGCCAGTGTCGGACGTTCACTTGGATCAATCGTAGGAAACCACTTAGCCAATAATGACATAGCTGAAGGAGACGATTCATCTCAGTTATTCTATATGATAGACTTGGCAAGCGTAGTGGCTGCGGCATGCTTAGCTCATGACATCGGAAATCCCGCATTCGGACATAGTGGCGAAAAGGCGATCTCCAACTATTTTATAGAAAATGCAGATACAGTCATAGAAGACCAGCCTCTTAGATCATATTTCAATGATGTGGAATGGCAAGACCTCATCACCTTTGAGGGAAATGCTAATGCACTTAGAGTGCTTACTCACCCATATCGAGACAAGCCCGTGACAGGCATGGGACTCACCTACTCTACCCTTGCATCTATCCTAAAATATCCATGTGAAGCAACAGCCATGAATAAGCAGTTCAAGCATAGGAAGAAGTACGGTTTCTTTCAGACAGAGAAGGAGACTTTTCTTGATATCGCAAGCGAACTACACATGCGTCAAGAAGAAGATGAGAAGATAATTTTCAAGCGTCACCCTTTTGTTTATCTCGTAGAAGCGGCAGATGACATCTGCTATCGCATCATAGACCTGGAAGATGCACAGCGTCTTGGAATCATCTCTAAAGAGCGCACTTCGGAAGCATTGATCAATATACTCAGAGATCTCTACACTGATCAAGCTGAAGTGGATAGAATACAAAACACATTTAGCCAAATCAGAGATGCCAATGATTCTATCTCTTACTTAAGAGCAAAGACCATCAATATACTAACCGAGAGATCCGCAGAAACCTTTATAAATAACAAGGAAGCCATTTTAAACGGAACTTACAATGATACACTAATCGATGAAATTGAAAAGTCAGCTCCAGCGCTGAAAGATGTTGTTACACTTTCCGTAAATGAAATATATCGCCATCACTCAGTTGTTGAAATCGAAATAACGGGCTATCACGTGATGTCGCATCTCCTTTCATTATTCGTCCCTGCTGTACTTAGAAAAAAGAAGAAGGGAACTGATCAGATGGCACTTAGATTGATACCTTTTCAGTTCACCGAATATGAGACTACAGAATCCTCTTATATTAAGGCCTTGTCTGTAGTAGATTATATATCTGGAATGACTGACGCATATGCTACTGAGTTTTATAGAAAAACAACGGGTATCGATATATCTAAGCATGTATAGTGCGTTCTTCCACCTCATCAGAATCATCCATTAATGATCAGTAGAGGTCATGCCTATTGATATTTGAGATATAGATGTAATCTTTAGACTTCTGTAAGTTACTTCGCAAAAGGCTAAAAGTAAACATTGTCATATTATGATAAATACTAATATGTATATTTGTGGCTTCTTTGTTGTAATAATCAAACAAATAGAAGCGTTTACATTGTGATATTTGCGGAAGCGTATCGCACTTAACAAATACCAATGAAGTCAAAAAAAAGTAACAACAAGCTATTATTCGCAGGCCTTATCGTGGCTACATTCCTTTTAAGTTCTTGTAATAGAGGAGGTTATGGTTGCCCTAATAGCTACAGCATCCAACCTATACTCGATCTTTTCGGGCTTTAAGAGTTGATATACTATGCTTGATCCGCTGTCGACACCTAATCCACTGAGTTTAGCAGTCACAGGTGATGGCTCTCCGACACTATATTCTACACAATTTGATGCGCACTACCACAGTATGCATGGTGCTCTCCAAGAGAGTGAACATGTCTTCATACAAGAAGGTATAGCCTATCATAATGGACTTCACGAGATACCAGAGATAGACATTCTTGAATACGGCATGGGGACTGGTCTCAATGTCTTGCTAACACAGAGATACGCTGAAGAGCAACAACAAAAAGTCAACTTTCATACAACAGAAGGATACCCCATCCTACCTGAAGTGTATCGCGACATCTCTTATATCGATGGAGATAAAGAAACGCTGCTCAAGATCCATGACGCCCCTTGGGACACCACATCTGAAATATCAGAGCACTTCAAACTTTATAAGGAGCATATACTCTTCGAAGACTTCACCTCAGAAAGAAAGTATGATGTCATCTATTATGACGCCTTTGCACCTTCTTGTCAACCACATCTATGGCAGTCCGCTATTCTTGATGTAGCAGTAGCACTACTGAAGCCTAATGGATTCATTGTCACCTTCTGTGCACAAGGAGCTTTCAAAAGAGTACTAAAAGGGCATGGACTCATAGTAGAGAGAGTACCCGGTCCTCCAGGAAAACGAGAGATGACTCGGGCCACAAAATCTTAAGTCAACCACTTTCAAACCTCTATCACAAAAGATCCATCTGTAGTCTATAGATCATGACTACTAGTACTTCGGATCACTTGCTTATCTTAGCAAGATTCTATCACTACAAGACTTTTACGATGAGCAAACTCGGACTCCATTGGAAGATTATAATCGGTATGGTACTCGGTATCATATTCGGAGCGGCAGCGATACAATTCAGTGGCGGCAGCAGCTTTATCGTTGATTGGATCAAGCCATTTGGCTCTATCTTTATCAACTCATTAAAGCTCATTGCGGTACCTCTTATCGTGGCTTCATTGATAAAAGGGATCTCGGACCTGCGCGACATCTCGAAGCTTTCTTCTATGGGAGGAAGGACGATCGGCATCTATTTGGTTACCACCGTATTCGCAGTCACAATAGGTTTACTTGCCGTAAATATTATTAAGCCAGGTAATCTTATCTCAGAGGAGACAAGGGAACAACTTGTAGGTGATTATGCCACAGACGCTTCAGGAAAGATAGCCATAGCGGAAAGTCAGAAGAACGCTGGCCCACTCCAAGCACTTGTTGATCTGGTACCAGGAAACATATTTGAGGCCTTGACCGACAATAGTAGCATGCTTCAAGTGATCTTCTTTGTGATTCTCTTTGGTGTGGCGCTCATCTTAATAGATCCAGAAAAAGGCGCACCTGTAAAAGCCTTCTTCGACGGACTCAACGAAGTCATCCTCAAACTAATAGATATCATCATGCTATGTGCCCCAGTTGGGGTCTTTGCCTTGATGGCTGCTCTGGTAGCAGAATCACCCTCGATGGATATATTCAAAGCGCTGTTAGGTTACGCGGCGACAGTTCTGCTTGGGCTATCCATCTTGATTATATTCTTCTACCCGTTTTTGGTAAAGACATTTACAGGCATGGGCATCAAAACCTTCTTTGAGGGAATCGCACCTGCACAACTATTAGCTTTTTCAACAAGTAGTAGCGCTGCTACGCTACCAGTCACCATGGAAAGAGTCGAAGAACACTTAGGTGTTGACAAAGAGGTAACCAGCTTTGTATTGCCGATTGGTGCCACCATCAATATGGATGGAACCAGTTGCTATCAAGCCATCGCAGCAGTATTTATAGCACAAGCGTATGGTTTAGATCTCTCAATAGGACAACAACTTGGTATCGTTGCAACTGCAACTTTGGCATCTATAGGAACGGCTGCAGTACCAAGTGCCGGATTAGTAATGCTCGTCATAATACTTGGTCAAGCAGGGATTCCTGAGGCAGGACTTGCATTGATATTTGCAGTAGATCGTCCGCTCGATATGTGTCGTACTGTAGCGAACATAACCGGAGATGCCACTGTTTCTATGATCGTAGGTAAGTCTATGGGCAAGTTAGGTGATCCCAAAGTCAAAAACTGGGATGACAATTATGAAGCCGTTAAATAAACAACAAACTGCACAATCGACGTTATTGAGTGATTAAGATCTATATAAAATCATAAAACATAGTTATGTCAGAAAATCTTGGAGTAGGATCAAGAGTGAAGCATCCTGCATATGGAGATGGTGTAATCATAGGCATCAGTAGTGTAGCATATCAAGTATGCTTTATTCAATATGGTATCAAGCCACTAGGCAGAGACTACAGCAGTTGGGAAGTTATAGAAGAAGTAACAGCGGATCAAGAGCTAACCTTTAATAATCTGGAGAAGTCATTGATCAAGATATTGAGTAACTGGTCTGACATCACTCCTGTTGTAGGACTCGGTGATAAGTGGGATGGTGGCACCATGATATTAAAGCCATACGATGACAATCTAAAAGGAAAAGAAATACCCATCGATACCTTCTTTCACAAGATCGTAATGGTAAGAGATCGCATCAGAGTGATGGAGCAAAGGATCAATAGCAGTAAGTTGTCGGACGAAGAAAAAGTTAACCTTCAGCAGTATATCACCCGCATCTATGGAAGTCTCACAACTTTCAATGTTTTATTCAAATACAAAGAGGATCACTTCACAGGTGAAAAAAGTTAATCGCAACATATGAATTCCAAAACCCGAATTATAATCTTTATAATCAGCACTCTTCTTTTATCCATATGTACTTGGCAAGGATGTGTTGAGGTCAGCAAGCCATATGACCAAATTCCCCCAGGCATCTGGAGAGCTGAATTACAGTTAACTCCTGACTACGTGTTGCCTTTTAACTTTGAATCAAGCTATAGTGAATCAGGTAAACTCGAAATACATGTAATTAATGCAGAGGAGCGTATACCGATACAAGAAATATCTTTTGGTACTACTAAAATGCTAAAGGATACAATCGTCATGGGCTTTCCTCTCTTGGATACGTATATAGAAGCAGAGTATAGAGAAAACGTTATCGAGGGGACGTGGCATGTGAATAACAGAGAAGATTATGAGATTCCTTTTGTGGCATTTCATGGACAGTCACATCGATTCAGTTCTAACAACGAAACTCCTTCTGCTGATCTATCTGGTAGATGGGCGGCAACTTTTGAATTAGAAACAGAAGACGAATATCCAGCCATCGGAGATTTTGTCCAATCAGGAAATAAAATTACTGGAACATTTATGACAGAAACTGGAGACTATCGCTATCTGGAAGGAACAGTGCAAGGGGACGAAGTTTCATTATCCTGCTTCGATGGAAGTCATGCATTTTTATTCAAAGCTGATATATCCGAATCTGAAAACCTATCTGGTGTATTTATAAGTGGATCTCATTATGAGACTAATTGGGTAGCCAGCAAAAACGAAGATGCTCAGCTAACTGATGTTTATGGTCTATCTCAGATCACAACAACTGATAACAAAATCGACTTCTCTCTTCCTAATTCGGACGGCGAATTGATCTCTCTTACAGATGAAAAATATAATGGAAAAGCGAAGCTGATCACAATCATGGGCACCTGGTGTCCAAATTGCCTTGATGAATCTAAATTCATTATTGACTATCTTAAGAAAAACCCTAATCTAGAAATTGAAGTAATTGCATTGGCCTTTGAAAAATATAGAGACAAGGATGTTGCTGCTTCTAAAATCAGCAATTATAAGAAGAGGCTCGATATCCCTTATGAAATCCTCTTAGCTGGATATTATGATAAAGCGGAGGCAACCGAGCAGCTCGGATTTATAGATAAAATAATATCCTACCCCACTCTTCTCTTCGTCAATAAGAATAACGAAGTTTTAAAGGTGCATACTGGATTCAACGGCCCTGCTACATCCGAGTATGAGCCATTCATGAAGTCATTTGACAGCCTTGTAAAAGAGATTGCAAATTGAAACACCTCATAAAGGTTCTTCAAGTAATCAATTGATTTTACATTGTTAGTATGTTTTATGACACTTAATATCGAAGTTTTGTTTAAGAATTTCTTCTGATTTGTTTAATGTTTGAGCTGTAATCAGCCATGAAATAGGTTGACTCAGAATAAATATTAAAAAAATTTCAGCTGATAGTTCAACGATAGATTAAAAGCGCTGCCGAATCCAAATTATGCAACTCTTACAGCATTTACATGAATAAAATTGCTAACAAATACTCATATTAACAGTATATTTTATGCGATAAATTCGATAGGATATAATAAATTCAACATTCATCAATCCTGCGGCGATATTACTTATTTTAGAATGCCCTTTGGTAAACCCCCTATAAATTATAATTAGTCTTTCGATTCTATTTCTAAAATCACCCCTAAATCAAATTTTCAAAAGGGCATCCCGGCTTGACTGGTTTTGACATTATACAATTCCAGTTATCTTTGTAATTGAACTTGTACCTCCATAATGATTAAACTCACTAGTCGTCAGGCAGAAGTGCTTCAGCTCATTTCAGATGAGAAAACGACTCAAGAAATTGCCCAGCAGCTAGGATTAGCCGTAGGCACAATCGAAGTCCATCGCAAAGCACTATTTAGAAAATTTGAAGTACGCAATGTTGCAGGACTTATAAAGAAAGCCTGTATGAATGGTTACTTCGATCATGAAAAAGTTTAGCTGCATGCTGTACATTAATACTTTCTGAATTTCTACTACCGTTTTATAATCTCCAGATTCCACGATCTAATGTGGATCATATTTTTTTATGGTCAAGACTATGGCTTACGCACATCCTCTTAACAGTGTGATGATTATAATTTTGTTTAAGTCCAATAATTAAAAACATAAACAAAGCTAAGAAACACATTCGCTTTAGTATGGTTTTGCAATTTTCAAAATAGAAAGACTGGCAACACCCGTTTCCATTTCCTGAAAGTCTTCTAGTCAATGTCATATAGAAGAAATAGATAAAAGTGATTCAGATAGGAGTAAAGCTATTGTAGCCAACAAAAAATTGAGTCGAGTAGGGACAAAATCGTATAACCCTAATCTTCCATTTTGACATCTATCTGCCTTCCCCATAAATGGTGATAATATAATAGTTTATACATTTGCCATTCACTAACCATCTACCAATGCCAACTACGTCTATCACAGAGCGGCAGCATCAAGTATTAATGCTAATTTCTGAAGGTTTAACAACTTTAGAAATTGGCAAAGAATTAGGGCTTTCCGAAGGAACAATCAACGTCCATAGAAAAACACTTTTGCATAAATTCAAAGCGCGTAATGTTGCAGGGCTGATAAAAAAAGCATGTAAAGAGGGAGTGTTTGATGACTAACTTCTCTTATGACTTGCAAGGGAAGTCTGCTTAATTTTAGTAGTAAAAGTCAGACTAAGTAATACGTCTGACTTACCATAAAAAAATGCACTTAATAAGCCGGATTCTGTAATCCCGACAAGTCGGGACCTCTATCATTTATCTAAGCTGCCCACCCCTTCTGACTCGCCCGAGCAAGGCTACCTTCATTGCTGAAGATCAAAATATACGTGACATTGCAACTCGCAAGGTTTATCCATTTTAGTGATTACTCACTAAGATCGTGGTCTCTTACACCCCGTTTTCACCCTTACCCCGACAAGTCGAGGCGGTATAGCTTTCTGTGACACTTTCTGTCCATATCTCTTTCGATCTATGGCCCACCTTTTAAGTGGTGCGATGCTCTGCGTTGTCCGGACTTTCCTCCCCAATCTTCATTGGAGCGATAGAGTAAAGTGCTCTGCAAAAGTACACTAATATTGGTACGTCGATCGACAATTCATTAGACCAAAATTTAAAAATGCACATAGATACCCAAATGATCGCTGACCACTTGAGCTATGGTATTCATGAGTATTGACTACTTTAGGTTACTTATTATTGATCGTACATATTCAAGAAGAATGAAAATACTATACTTCCTTTTACTCGTCGCCTTTCTCACTTCATGTGGAGGTGCAGAAAAGCCGACCTCCCCTACTCGACCTAATATTGTATTTATCATGTCGGATGATCATGCATATCAAGCTATAAGTGCATATTCTGACAAGCTCATCAATACACCCAATATAGATCGTATAGCAGACGAAGGCATGCTCTTTACTAATGCCTGTGTCACTAACTCCATATGTGCCCCTTCTCGGGCCGTCATTCTAACCGGTAAGCACAGTCACCTCAATGGAAAGATTGACAATATGTTCCCTTTCGATACAACGCAGATTACGTTTCCACAAATATTGCAAAACAACGGATATCAGACAGCGATGTTCGGTAAGCTACATTTCGGTAACAGCCCAAAAGGATTTGATCAATTCAAGATACTACCTGGTCAAGGATGGTACTACAACCCAGACTTCATCACAAAGGATAGTGGGCGAATCAATGTTCCAGGCTACACCACTGATATTATAACCGATATGACTTTAGATTGGTTAAAGGAAGAAAGAGTTGAAGAAGAACCATTCTTGCTTATGTACCTACACAAAGCGCCTCATAGAGAATGGCTCCCTGCAAAGCGACACTATACAGCGTACATCAACAAGACTTTCCCAGAACCAGAAACACTTTTCGATGACTATGAAGGACGAGGTAGTGCGGCAAAGGAAGCTGAGATGAATCTTCTGACTCACATGAACTGGGCTGGTGATTCTAAGATACCACCTGAAGTAATGGATGAACTAGGCATACCACAGACTGCCGGATGGGACAAAGCAGCCTATACTAGAACTGTGGGCAGGCTAGATGAAGATCAAAGAGCAGATTGGGATAAGATTTATAATCCTATGATAGAAGAGTTCAAGAAAAAGTATGCTACGATGTCTCAGACAGAATTGATGAAGTGGCGCTATCAAAGGTACATGCAGGACTATCTGGGATCGATAGCAGCAGTTGATGAAGGCGTAGGGCAAGTACTGGACTACTTAGATGAAAGTGGCTTAAGTGATAACACTATTGTCATTTACACTTCTGATCAAGGGTTCTACCTTGGCGAACACGGATGGTTTGACAAAAGATTTATCTACAATGAATCTTTCAAAACCCCTCTATTAATCAAATGGCCGAACGTCGTATCAGCATCCACTACTAATACTCAAATGGTTCAGAACTTGGACTTTGCACAAACCTTCTTAGAAGCAGCAGGGATAACAGCACCAGAGGATATGCAAGGTGAAAGCTTGATGCCTTTGCTAAAAGGAAATAATGAAGGATTTAGAGATGCTGTGTACTACCACTACTATGAGTACCCATCGGTGCACATGGTCAAGCGCCATTATGCTCTTGTAAATGAAGACTATAAACTTGTACACTTCTACTATGATGTAGATGAGTGGGAGTTATATGACCGTAAGAAAGATCTTCAGGAAATGAACAATGTCTATGATGATCCCACATATGCTGATGTTGTCATCGATCTAAAACAAAAGCTGAAAGAAATGAGAGCATACTATAAAGATTCTCCAGAATTAGATCAAGCCTATATAGAAAAGTACAAAGACTTAAAACGATGGGATAAGTAGCCAATATAAGACACGGGGTGTCTTATATTGGCTACTTACCGCTTCAAGCGGCGAGCACTCAAATAATTAGAAAGCAGCACACTCCCACTTTCCCTCTTACATGGAGTTCTTATATAAGATTACTTACTATCTAAAAGCTAAATGGACAAGCGTGCTTTAGATGGTGTGAAGTATGGTGTAAGAGATATACCTGCTTCCCTCAATTCTATACTCTAAGTTCAATCTTAAAATTGAGCATTACATCTATCAGAATTGACTTACTGTAATCGCACATATTAAGCTATCTTACCATACCTTTCGGAATAGTTAGCACAACAACTATTCTGGTGTTTTAGACATTATATAGGATATGAATCAAGAATACTTTACCGAGGAACATCATTTATTCAGAGAAGGGCTAAGAGCATTTCTTGATAAGGAAGTAAAGCCCCATATCAATGAATGGGAAGAGACTGGTACTATCTCCAAAGAAATATGGAAGAAGCTGGGAGACATGGGCTATCTAGGTATCCACTATCCTGAAGAGTTTGGAGGATTAGAATTGGACTTGTTCTATACGGTGATTCTCTTGGAAGAGTTACAAATGGTTGATTCAGGAGGGTTTGCAGCAGCAGTATGGGCTCATACATATTTGGCTATGACGCATCTCAATGCAGAAGGCAGCCAAGCAATAAAAGAAAAGTACTTAACAGCTAGTATATCGGGAGAGAAAGTAGGTTGTCTATGTATCTCTGAGCCATTTGGTGGATCTGATGTTGGAGCCATGCGAACAACCGCAGTTCTGGATGGCGATCAATATGTGATCAATGGTTCAAAGACTTTCATCACCAATGGTGTTTACTCTGACTATCTCATCGTTATTGCAAAAATGGATATCGAAGAAAATCCAAAGTCTATGGGAGTTTTCCTCATAGATCGTGATACTCCAGGAGTAAGTGCTTCTAAATTAGACAAACTGGGATGGCGAGCTTCAGACACAGGTGAGATTGCTTTTGACAATGTGCGTATTCCTACCAACCAACTTATGGGAGATGGAGGAAAAGGATTTTACTATGTCATGCAACACTTTGCTTTAGAACGCTTGATCATGGGCATCAATGCTCACGCTCGAGCTGAGTATGCGTTGGAGTATACGATCAAGTATATGTCCGAAAGAACAGCTTTTGGAAAAACAATTGACAGATTCCAGGCTTTAAGACATCGAGTCGCAGAGATGGCTTCAGAAATAGAAATTATAAAAACGTTTAATTATTCAGTCGCTAAAAGACTTGACAAAGGAGAATATGTTGTCAAAGAGGCTTGCATGTCTAAGCTTCAAGGAACGAAGATAGCAGATCAAGTCATCTACGACTGTCTTCAATTCTTAGGGGGATATGGCTACATGGAGGAATATCCTCTAGCGAGATTGTTTAGAGACAGTAGACTCGGTCCAATAGGCGGAGGCACTTCTGAAATTCTAAAAGAGATAATCGCCAAGATTGTAATTGATAAAAAAAGTTATAAAACTAAATTATAATCATGGCCAAAATCAACATCGAGCACAGCAAGAATGAAGATGCCATGAAGCTATCTTTATCCGCCCTAAATAGAAAATTAGAAAAAATACACGAAGGTGGTGGAGCGAAAAGAATGGAAAAGCATCGCGCCAAAGGAAAAATGTCAGCACGTGATCGCATAGATCACTTGAAGGATGATGATTCTGATTTTGTAGAAGTTGGAGCATTAGCAGCTTATGGGATGTATGAAGAACACGGTGGCTGTCCAGCCGCTGGAGTTGTCACTGGTTTAGCCCATGTATCAGGAAGACTTTGCGTGATCGTAGCTAATGACGCTACTGTAAAAGCAGGTGCATGGTTTCCGATGACGTGTAAGAAAAATCTAAGGGCTCAAGAGATTTCAATTGAAAATCGTCTTCCGATTATATAC
>CALHUZ010000117.1 GCA_938039305.1 uncultured Saprospiraceae bacterium | reverse complement strand
AGTCAAGCGGACAATTAGAAAATACAATCGTCATATTCACCACTGACAATGGCACGGCCTCAGGCGCTCAACTTGATAATGATGGTCAGGTTACAAAAGGATATAATTATAAGATGCGAGGCAAAAAAGTTTCAGAATATGAAGGAGGACACAAAGTACCTATGTTTATAAGATTTCCAGACAAGCTCAACATCAAGCCTCAAGCTTTCAACCAACTCACTACACACACAGATGTGATGCCGACAGTTCTGGACATCTTAAACATCCCACTTCAATACGAAGACATCGATGGCCGAAGTATCAAGCCCCTACTTCTTGAAGGGACACAAGAAGATCTCGATGAGCGCATCGTTATAGTAGACACTCAGCGCGATAAGGAAATTAAAAAGTGGAAGCGCTCTTGTATCATGCAAGACCAATGGAGACTTATCAATCAAAACGAACTTTACGACCTCAGCACAGACCCCAGCCAGCTCAATAATGTCATCGAAGATCATCCTGATTTAGCTAAAACACTAACTGATGCATATGAGACATGGTGGACCAAAGTAGAACAAGATAGCAAATTAGAAAACCCAATCGTCATTGGCCATCCCGATCACAAAGAGGTATTGCTCACATGTCATGACTGGCTCTCAGAATCCAATTCCCCTTGGCACCAAGGCCACATTCGATCTGGCCTCATCAATAATGGTTTCTGGAAACTACAAGTTCAAGAACCCGGAAATTATAAAATCAGACTACATCGCTGGCCACCTTCCTTAGACAAAAGAATGAACGAAGATACACCTGAAGGAAATCCAGTTTCAGGAGGCAATCCATATAAAGTAGGTGTAGGAGTTCCTATCACTGCCGCATCTATTGCCTTCCACAAAGCTGACAACTCTAACACCATCTTTAAGCGAATAGCAGAAAGCGTTGATGGGAAGTATTTTGAATTTGAAGTTTCTCTTATTCAAGGAGACACTGAGTTGACGACAGAGATGATAACGGAAGACGAGGAAGTTAGAGGTGCTTACTTTGTTGAAATTATCTCAATAGGTGCCTAAGTGAAACGTGCTTATGTTATAGCTGCATTCGACTCTGCCTTTCTACTGAATCCCCTTCAGACTCTGTGCGCAGGTTTGGCAAGCTCTTACATCTATCAAAACTCAAGAATTACCCATTCATCTTTCTAAGATCACATTTCTCAATTTCTATCCTCTGAAATCTGTCATCTAAAGTCTCTTTTCTATTTCTCAGCTCTCGATTCTAAGTTCTCGATTCTTACCTTTCTTGAACTTGACTCTTGAATTTGATACTTGATACTTGATACTTGATACTTGAACTTAACCTACGGCCTTATGCTCTTCACCCCCTTAAAGATTATCGGCAAACTCGCCAACCGCTCATTGATCTTTCTAATCGGACCTTCCTTAGTCTCTTCAAGCAATTTGCTTTTCTCTGCTGCTTCTTCAAATAATGTTTCTGTTCTTTCTAATTGTGATTTAGTAGATGCAGCAGGTGCTCCTTCTACAGCGAATAATATAGATAGTATCTCTTCGCGCAATCGTGGACGAGATCTATAAGTCATAGTTCCAAGCGGGCGCATCAATTCATTTCTTTGATTAGTGAGATCTTCATAGACTTTATCAATCATCGCTATCTCTTCTGCGTGTGCTGAAGCATCTTCATTTGCAAGACGATCCTTTAGTGCAGTCAGTTGATCTTGGATATTGTCGACGTCATTGATCATCACGTTCGTTTCATTTAAGACTTGAATCAATCTAGCTATGTGTTCTGCTTGCTTCGTATAATCTTCGGAGGACAACTCTATGCGTGGATCGGCTTTAACTTCGATATCTGTTTTTAGTTCTTGACCCGCGACTTTTACAGTTGCGGTATACATTCCTGGTGGCACCGAAGCTTTAAAGTTTCCACGCCAGCCGCCACCTGAACCTTTGGTGAGTTTCACAGGTGGATCAGTTTTCAAGTCCCAGTTTATTCTATGTATTCCAGCCATCTCACTTGTATCTTTAATGGTTCTGACCACTTGTCCATTTTGATCTGTGATACTGACTTCGATGGGCTCTTTCTCTATACTGGATAACATCAGATTAATATTTGCGCCAAGCGTGGGATTCTTTGCTTTATAAGTACGCTGTCCGAGACTTTCTATTTGAGAATACATATGCCAATCAGTCACAGGTCGATTTTCAAATACATGCGCACTTGATTCACCTACACCTTTCATATTTAAAAGTGGTCTTGCATCATCCATAATCCATACACCCCTTCCGTGAGTACCGACGATGATATCTCCTTCTCTTGGATGTATACGTATATCTCTGACAGATACAGATGGTAGGTTGTTATTGATGCGGGTCCATTCCGCTCCCATATTCCAACTTACATAGACACCATGCTCCATACCTAAGACGAGCGTATTAGCATTCCTCGGATCTTGTCGGATGACCTTGACATAATCATCAGCTGGCAAGCCATTCACTATCTTCTTCCATGACTTGCCATAGTCAGTTGTCATGTATGCATATGGTGTAAAGTCATCACTTCTATGATTATCTATGGCAACAAATGC
>CALHUZ010000116.1 GCA_938039305.1 uncultured Saprospiraceae bacterium | reverse complement strand
GCTATGCAGTTCGATTATCTAAAAGATCAGAATGGTGTGGATTTTCAAAGAGTCCCTACAAAAGGAGAGTACATATCATTTGATCCCATCGGAAATCATGCCAGGGGGACGATGTTCAAAGATGGTAGCCATTTAAAGAGCGAAGAGCTCACAGAAGTTTTCAATAGCATCTTTGCCCCAGTTGAAGGATTTAACTATGGCCGCATCGACGTGAAGTTTGATGATATCAATGATGTCATTAGTAATCATAGTTTGAAAATAATTGAATTGAATGGCGTCTTCAGTGAGCCAGGTCATATCTATGATCTCAACTATACACTAGTAAAAGCATGGAAGGATCTTTTGATTCACTTTAATTACTTATACGTTGTTAGCGGAAGAGCTATTTCGCAAGGCTACCAACCCTTAAACCTGATACCAGGAAAGAATAAGTTGATCGCTCATCTTAGAGCTAATTAACTTGTTGGCCGAACACATGGTGCATGTTTATTCTGTTCAGATAGACATGCTTTAAACCTCAATTTTTATACTTTCGCTCATCGGTTTTAAGCCGGTCGTAATGATGGGGCCTTAGCTCAGTTGGCTAGAGCGTTTGACTGGCAGTCAAGAGGTCAGGGGTTCGACTCCCCTAGGCTCCACAATAAAGAGGTCTTGCAATTGCAAGACCTCTTTATTGTACAGTTACTTCTATTTTTAAACGTCTTGATTTATCTTATTCTGCCCACAAACCTCTCAATATTCTCCTTCAAATTCCCATCTCCTTCAAGCGCTCTGATAAAAGCACTTCCGATAATTGCTCCATTTGCATGAGCGCATGCAGTATCATAAGTCTGCTTATCATGAATGCCAAACCCTATTAAACTTGGAGTCTGAAGCTTCATGGAATTGATATGATTAAAGTAAGTCTCCTGACTACTTGAAATGTCTGAAGCAGATCCTGTGATGCTTGATTTAGAAACTACATAGAGAAACCCATCGCTGAGGTGATCCGCTTGCCTAACGCGTTCATCTGATGTTTCAGGTGTGATGAGGAAACTCATAGTCATTCCATACTGCTCAAAAAGAGCTTTGTATTTCTCCTCATAGACATACATCGGAAGATCAGGTATGATCATTCCATCTACACCTGCCTCATGCGCCGTCTTTAGAAATCGCTCTTCTCCATACTGCATCATCTGGTTGTAGTAACCCATGATGATTAGTGGTATCTGTGTGTGCTTTCTTACTTCGGTGACTTGAGCCATAAGAGTGGCCAGGTTCATGCCATTCTTAAGCGCTATCTGACTACTGTTTTGGATCGTTTCTCCATCGGCCATTGGATCAGAGTAAGGCATGCCAATTTCAACAAGATCCACTCCAGCATCATCTAAACACCTGATGATATCTACAGTATCGTTTAACTCTGGATGCCCAGCAGTGAAGTAGACATTAAGTATTTCGCTTGGCTTCTTTTTAAACAGCTCTACTATTCTATTTTCCATGTCCATGATCTGTTTTGTGTTCACCTTCAGGATTGTCGAGGTAGTCGATATAAGTTGCGAGGTCTTTATCTCCGCGACCACTGAGATTAACAATTACAATCTCATGATCTTTAATCTTCATCTGTCCTAAGATGGCAAGTGCATGTGATGTTTCTAAAGCTGGGATGATACCTTCTATCTTAGAAAGCTCCATAGCCGAAACAAGCGCTTCTTTATCTGTTGCACTATATACTTTTGCTCTACCTGATGCTATCAAGTGTGCATGCTGTGGACCTATTCCTGGGTAGTCAAGTCCTGCACTTATAGAATAAGGCTCTACAATCTGTCCATCCTCTGTCTGCATTAGTAAAGTTCTACTTCCGTGAATGATACCTCTCGATCCAAGTACAGAAGTGGCTGCTGATTCACCAGTGTGAATTCCTTTACCAGCTGCCTCTACGGCTACCAGTGTGACACTTTCATCGTCGAGATAATGATAGTATGCTCCAGCAGCATTACTACCGCCACCTACACAGGCCACTATATAGTCAGGTGATTCTCTATTTTCTTTCTCAAGAAGTTGCCACTTCATCTCTTCACTGATCACAGATTGAAATCGTGCGACCATATCGGGGTATGGGTGTGGTCCGACCACAGAACCGATGATGTAGTGAGTGTCCTCTGGATTATTGATCCAATCTCTGATCGCTTCGTTAGTCGCATCTTTAAGTGTTTGACTACCACTCAGTGCTGGTCTTACTTCAGCGCCTAACATACGCATGCGCGCCACGTTAGGTGCTTGACGTGCGATGTCCACCTTGCCCATGTATACGATGCACTCAAGCCCCATCAATGCACAGACTGTTGCTGTCGCCACTCCGTGTTGACCAGCACCTGTCTCTGCTATGATGCGCTTCTTTCCAAGCCTTTGTGCAAGCAAGATTTGACCAATTGTATTATTGATCTTATGTGCACCTGTATGGTTCAGATCTTCTCTTTTGAGATAGATCTTTCCACCATACAATCCTGATAACCTCTTAGCCAAATAAAGTGGAGTAGGGCGACCTACATAATCTTTAAGAAGATCATTGAACTCTTTCTGAAAACCTTCTTCATATATCAGCTTGATATATTGATTCTTCAAATTTTCAATATTACTATGAAGCATCTCTGGGATAAAAGCCCCGCCAAACTCTCCGTAATATCCTTTGTCATCTACTTGATATGTCATGACGCTTTTTTTCTAATTTCTTTAGTAAATCTTTCAATTAACGCTATATCTTTTACTGCTGGTGCAGATTCAAACTTGCTATTGATGTCAACTCCTATTAATTGCGGATGTTCTATGGACTTGATATTCTTAGCATCATCTGGTCCTATGCCTCCACTTAACATAAATGGCACATCCAATTTATATCGATTCAGAACTTCCCAATCAAACTTCTTTCCTGATCCGCCAAATTCAATTGTCTTTGTATCGAATAAAAACATATCTGCAAAATCAAACTCATTCAATAGCGACCAATCAAAGCTCTCATCAATCCTAAAGACTTTAATGATGGATATGTGCTCTTGGATCTGGTTGCAAAAAGAGGGATCTTCATCTCCATGAAGTTGAGCATAGTCAAGTGAGTGTATCTTCTTGGCTTTTATAATTTCTTCTATCGAAGCTTTAACGAAAACGCCCGTCCGCTTTTGTCCATCGATAGGTTCCAACTTCGATGAACCTATAAATCTTTTGCTTGGCTTATAGAAGTTGATGCCAATCATATCTACACCAAGATTAGATACTTCCTGATGATTTTTTTGTTC
>CALHUZ010000115.1 GCA_938039305.1 uncultured Saprospiraceae bacterium | reverse complement strand
GGCACACCGAGAAAGGAACCTACTTCTTTGATTACGGCAACGCCTTCCTTTTAGAATGTAGTAGAGCAGGAGCGGATGTACTAAGTAATAATGATACACAAAAAAGCTCTTTCAAATATCCGTCTTACGTCCAAGATATATTGGGACCGATGTGTTTTGACTATGGATTTGGGCCATTCAGGTGGGTCTGTACTTCAGGGGATCCAAAGGATTTAAAAGTGTCAGATGCCATCGCTCTTGAGACGATGCAAGAGATGTTAAAAGAAGCCCCCATAGAGATACAGCAACAACTCACTGATAATATAAAATGGATCGAAGAAGCAGAACAAAACAATCTGGTCGTTGGCTCACAAGCACGGATCCTTTATGCAGATGCAGAAGGAAGAATTAGAATCGCAGGTGCATTTAATGATGCTATAAAGTCTGGACGCATCAGTGCTCCGATCGTACTCGGTCGTGATCATCACGATGTCAGCGGGACAGACTCACCTTATAGAGAAACCAGTAACATATACGATGGTAGTCAGTTCACTGCCGATATGGCCATACACAATGTGATCGGAGATAGTTTCAGAGGCGCCACTTGGGTTTCCATTCATAATGGCGGTGGAGTTGGATGGGGCGAAGTTATAAATGGCGGTTTTGGAATGCTACTCGATGGCTCCCTTAAAGCTCAGAAAAAGTTAGAGTCCATGATCTCATATGATGTCAACAATGGAATCGCAAGACGTGGATGGGCCCGTAATCCAGAAGCACTATTTGCTATAAAGCGAGCTGTCTCTTACAATGATAAACTGTCAGTTACAATTCCACATATCGCAGATGAAGATCTGGTAGACTCATTATTTTAAGGTCAAATTCAAAAGCAAGTAATCCTTTTAAGCGCATCATAAGATTCAGACTATCTTCGCAGAAATGTCCGAAGTCTGATGGCACTTATCGAGCATACAAAAAAAGGATTGTACTGTCCTATCGCCAAGGTTTATATAGATCCTTGGGGCAAAGTGGACAATGCCCTGATCACCCATGGTCACAGTGATCATGCGCGCTGGGGGCATAAGTATTATGTATGTGCTGACACTTCCGTAAATATTCTAAAACATAGACTTGGTCATGATATCAATATCAGAGGCTATGCCTTCGGCGATGGGCTCACTGTCAATGGAGTAAAATTCACCTTTCATCCTGCAGGACACATCACAGGGTCGGCTCAGATACGCGCTGAGTACCAAGGCGAAGTATGGGTAGCAACTGGAGATTATAAAACTGAAGATGATGGATTATGCACACCTTATGAAGTAGTCAAGTGCGATCACTTTATAACAGAATGTACATTTGGCCTACCCGTATATCGATGGCAACCACAAGAAGAGGTATTCAACGAAATTAGAAAATGGTGGAGCGATAACGCTGCTCAAAATAAAACTTCAATCATCACAGCTTACTCCCTTGGAAAGGCGCAGCGCATCATCAATAGTGTAGGGACAGACATCGGCCCGATATATACACATAGTGCTATTCAAAAAATGAATGACGTCTATAGAGCTTCTGGTATCGACTTGCCACCTACAACTCAGATGAATAAAAACAGTGATCCGAATCAGCTTAAAAAAGCACTTGTCATCACACCTAGTTCTGCCATCAATACCCCTTGGATGAAACCAATAAAAAACTATTCCCTCGGCATCGCATCAGGATGGATGGCGATAAGAGCCCATCGAAAACGACGAGGTGCAGATCGAGGATTTATCCTCTCTGATCATTGTGACTGGGATGGATTGAATGAATCGATCAAGGCCACAGGCGCTAATCATATCTACCCTACTCACGGCAATACTGTTACATTTTCTAAGTGGTTGAACGAACAAGGTTATAACGCTCGTCCGATTGAAACAGAGTATGGCGACGAGGTGGATGATGATGGGGAGTCTCAAGGTTAAATAAATTATTTGAGTTCTGTAATTGGAAAAATTATACCTTAATAGTCCAATGCTGAAGAACCTTACATCTCTACCATCTTATAAAAACCCCAATCTGGGCCTTTTATATTTCATGGTTGTAGTTCTGCTTATAGCTATTACCCCGAGTAATATTCTAAACGCTCAAGCATTAGTACCAGAGGATAAAACCATTAGCATATACTTTGGCGGTGGTAGTTACTATATCGATGAAGAGCAAGAAAGTGATCTTGTAAGGTTTATCGAAGAGGTGGATAATATCGCACTATATCAAATAGAAGTGCATGGTCATACCGACAATATCGGTAGTCGTGATTTTAACTTGTATCTATCTCATATGCGTTGCGAAGCCGTCATCTATGAATTGACTAATATGCTTATAGAACCAGAGACAATCTTCCAGTACGATCATGGCGAAGATGACCCTGCCTTCGACAATGACATCTGGCAAGGCAAGCTTCATAATCGACGTGTAGATGTGATCCTTCGTAAGTTGGCCATGTAGAATAGCCTTACGGTCTGTATATTAGCTTTATGACTATTGATTCTAAACTTCCAGATGTAGGGACTACGATATTTACAGTGATGAGTGCTTTAGCAGCAGAGCACGGCGCTATCAATCTCTCTCAGGGATATCCAAATTTTGAAGTTGATCAGAAGCTTAAAGACTTAATCAATCACTACGTACAAGGAGGATTTAATCAGTATGCTCCGATGACTGGCATCCCAGAACTAAGACAAGCCATCGCTGAAAAAAAGAAAGTCTTATACAATATTTCGTTGAATCCCGAAATAGAGATCACTATAACCAATGGTGCTACAGAGGCATTATATTCTACTATCTCTGCTTTGATAAGAGCAGGAGATGAAGTGATTGTTTTTGAACCAGCCTATGATAGTTATATACCTGCCATACAAGTTAATGGTGGCGTCGCCATACCCATCAGATTAAAAAGTCCAGACTATCAGATCGACTGGGATCAAGTCCGTGATATGATTACTCCTAAGACAAGGATGATCATGATCAATACCCCTAATAATCCAACTGGAACCATATTAAAAGCAGCTGATCTTAAACAACTTGAAGAGATCACGAGGGATACAGATATTTTTGTTCTATCTGATGAAGTGTATCAGCATTTAATCTATGATGGGCAGCAACATGAGAGTGTCTTAAGATATGAAGAGCTCTTCCAGCGCAGTATCATTTCGATGTCATTTGGGAAGACTTTTCATGCTACAGGCTGGCGCATAGGCTATGTGATTGCTCCCGCTTCCATCACAAAAGAAATTAGAAAAGTCCACCAGTTCAATACATTTAGCATCAACAGACCGTTACAGCATGCTTTAGCTGATTATTTAAAATCACCTGATCATTATCTTTCTCTTCCGAGCTTCTTTCAAGCTAAGAGGGATTTATTTGCGGCAGCGATTGCTCCGAGTAGATTCAAGGCCCTTCCTTGTTTTGGTACTTACTTTATGCTCGCATCATATACGGACATATCAGACTTGGACGATCAATCTTTCGCCAGATGGATGACCAAGGAACACGGCGTAGCGGTTATTCCTATATCTTCTTTTTATTCTGATCATACAGATGAACATATCATCAGGTTTTGCTTTGCAAAAACAGACGATTTATTATTGGAAGCAGCAGCCTTAATATCTAATATATAGTCACAACAGAGACTTTCTTTTACAAAAATCCAGTTTTCATAAATATATGTTGAGCATAATTGTTGTGTGTTGCAACAATGACATATTTTGTCGGCAACTTAATCCTATGCTCGACATCAACGTTACCACCCTCCAGGCAAATTTGATTTGGCAAAATCGAGACGCTAACCTCAAGGCTTTCTCGCAAAAGCTTTCTAAAATCAATGGCCCTACAGACATCATAGTCCTTCCGGAAATGTTCACAAGCGGATTTTCTATGAACCCTTCCTCGCTTGCCGAAGATATGGATGGGCCCACTATGGATTGGTTAGCTAAACAAGCCGATACTTACGACGCTATAGTCACAGGTAGTCTGATTATTAAAGAAAGATCTAATTATTATAATCGATTGATCTGGATGCACCCAGGAGGTATGTATCATACTTATGATAAGAAACATCTATTTGCCATGGCCGGCGAACATAATCACTATACTCCTGGCGAAGAGCGAGTGATCATCACACACAAAGGATGGCGGATCTGTCCAATGATCTGCTATGACCTGAGGTTTCCTGTCTGGGCCAGAAATGATGATAGTTATGATCTATTGATCTACGTAGCAAACTGGCCTGATAAGCGCTCATATGATTGGAATACGCTACTGAAAGCAAGAGCAATCGAAAACCAAGCTTATGTAGTCGGAGTCAATAGAGTTGGTCAGGATGATAACGGGCATAGTTACAATGGAGACACATGTGTCATAGATCCAGGATGGAAGAAAACTCTTTACCATGCAGAAAAAGATGAGGCAGTACACACCACTACCCTATCAGGATCGCATCTACAAGAAGTGAGAAGTAAGCTTCCTTTCTTAAAAGATCAAAATAAGTTTATCACACTTTAGGATTAGAACTGAGAACTTTTCGATTACTCCATGCTCGCCAAATTAATATCAGGCACGGAGAAGTATTGGAATACCTCAACTTCTTTTATGCATTCTTCCACAGTGATACATCTATTATATTATAAATTCTATAAGAAAATGTTAACCTCACCAATAAACATCGTCTTGTAGAGGTTTAATATTAGATTACCTTGAGTTTTCACCTACTAAAACCTGCTGAGATGCCAAAAAAGTTTATTTGGGTTGCCATTGCCGT
>CALHUZ010000114.1 GCA_938039305.1 uncultured Saprospiraceae bacterium | reverse complement strand
AAGCTACCACCGATAAGATAAAAGGCTGCTGCCGCACACAAGAATACAGATCCAAGAATGAGTGTAAATCTCCTGCCTACTACATCTGAAAAGTAACCAGTTGGCACTTCTAAAATAACAACTGCCACGTAGTAAATGGATTCAAGAAGCAGCACTTCTTTAAGACTCAGTATCTCACTGAAGTACAAAAAGAAAATAGGCATCCAAGCTATGAATGAACATGCAGCATAATAGTACGGATACATCTTGATGTTATACTGCATACTCACATTAACTCGACGTCATTACTGCCATCGAGATTATAATTTACAATAGTGCCTTCAACTCTTCTATTGCAGCTGGAATTCCAGATGCTTTCTTCCCACCGGCTGTTGCAAAGAATGGTTGCCCACCTCCACCGCCTTGGATATGCTGTGCAATCTTTCTAATTATCTTTCCTGCGTCAAGTGTATCAGAAGTCAGTGAATTACTGATGAGTAACATCAAGTTTGCCTTCTCTCCTGCATCAAGACCTAACAGCACGATGCCATCTCCCATACTTTGCTCCAAGCTATACGCCAATGTCTTCAATCCATCCATATCTAAGCCTTCAACTTGAGTAGCTAAGACCTTTGTACCATTGATGGTTTCTATTTTATCAAGTAAGGTATCCTTCATACCTGCAGCTTTCTCAGACTTCAAAGTAGCGAGTTCTTTTTCTAAAGACTTCTGTGTCTCAAGCAGATCATTAACTTGCTTAGACACGTTAGTTGGATTTTTGAACATGCCTTTTATATCATTGAGTTCTCCGACTAATTCATCCGTATACTGAGCTGCTCCGATCGCTGTCAGCGCTTCTATTCTTCTGACACCTGCGGCAATTGCAGATTCGTTTTTTATTTTGAAATACCCAATCGATCCTGTTGCATCGACATGGCATCCACCACATAATTCTATAGAGAACTTAGGATCAAATGTGATCATCCTCACATACTCTCCATACTTCTCACCAAAGAGCATCATCGCTCCAGATTCTTGAGCTTGAGCGATAGGTAGATTGCGCTGTTCGCCTAACTTGATATTTTCTCTAATCTTAGCATTGACGATGCTTTCCACTTGAGCGATCTGCTCATCTGTCAATTTTTCAAAATGCGAAAAGTCAAATCGCAATTGCTTTTCATTGACAAGAGAACCTCTCTGTTGAACATGAGTACCCAGTACCTCTCGAAGAGCAGCATGCATTAAGTGCGTCGCCGTGTGATTGTTCTCCGTAAGGCTCCTTTTAGAAGCATCGACTTTACAAGAAGCAGTTGCTTCCATATTTGCCGGAAGGCGATCTACATACTGTATAATCAAGTCGTTCTCTTTCTGAGTATTGACTACTTTAATCTTCTCTCCACCGATCTCAATCAAACCTTTATCTCCGACTTGCCCCCCACTCTCTGCATAGAATGGCGTCTTATCGAGCACCAAGTGAAAGACTTCCTTATCCTTTACCTTGACAGTGCGGTACTTCACAACTTTTGCTCCCTCAGCTGTCAAATTATCGTAACCTATAAACTCTACTGATTCGGCTTCATGTACATCGTGCCAGTCTCCAGATTCTTTCTTAGCATCTGCTCGCGATCTATCTTTTTGCTCTTGAAGTGCTGTCTGAAATCCATCTTCATCAACTGTCCACCCAAGCTCTGAACCTATTAGTCTTGTTAAGTCAATTGGAAAACCAAAGGTGTCATACAATTCAAATGCTACTTGTCCATCGAGTGTGGCTCCTGATGCTATATCTAACTGATTCAACCGTTTGAGCCCCCCTGCTAAAGTCCGCAAGAAGCTTTTCTCTTCTTCAAGTATAATCTTAGAGACGAAATCAAGCTGACCTTTTAATTCTGGAAAAACTGTACCAAATCGTTCAGAAAGCATAGGTAACAAAAGATGCAACAATGGCTCCTTACGATCTAAGAATGAGTAATAGTATCTTACCGCTCTTCTTAAGATCCTTCTGATGACATAACCCGCTCCAGTATTGGACGGTAGTTGACCATCTGCAATGGTAAAGCTCACCGCTCTTACATGATCCACGATGACTCTAAATGCAATATCCTTCTTTGCCGAAAGGTCGTAACTACCTTCATATGCTACTCCTGTCTCATTTTCTAAGAACTCTATAAATGGCGTAAATACATCTGTGTCGTAGTTCGATGTAGTCTGCTGTATGGCCATACAAAGGCGCTCAAAACCCATACCTGTATCGATGTGCTTATCTGGCAGATTCTCAAGCGATCTGTCGGCTTTTCGATTAAACTGTATGAATACGAGGTTCCATATCTCAACTACTTGAGGATGATCCATATTGACCAAGTCTCGTCCACTCACTTTTGCTCTCTCTTCCTCACTTCTCAGATCTATGTGTATCTCAGAGCAAGGACCACATGGACCAGTTTCTCCCATCTCCCAGAAGTTATCCTTCCTATCGAAAAATAAGATCCTATCCTCAGGCACATATTGCTTCCAGATATCTGCAGCTTCTTGATCGACCTCTAAACCATCTGATGCATCTCCTTCAAACACACTTGCATACAATCTATCCTTAGGAAGACCATACACTTCAGTCAATAATTCCCATGCCCAACCAATTGCTTCCTTCTTAAAGTAATCACCAAAAGACCAGTTGCCAAGCATCTCAAACATCGTATGATGATATGAGTCGATCCCCACTTCCTCAAGGTCATTGTGCTTTCCGGAGACCCTAAGACACTTCTGAGTGTCAGCCATTCTCTTCACATCAGGTACTTTATCCCCTAAGAAGTAGTCCTTGAACTGGTTCATACCAGCATTAGTGAACATCAATGAGGGGTCATTTTTATTGACGATTGGTGCTGAAGGAACTATCTTATGTGCTTTGCTTTCAAAAAAGTCAAAGAATTGTTGTCTTATGTCGTTTGCGTTCATGATGTCTTTTCCTTAAAAGTCTTATCTCTATTCTAATATCAATCTAACTCATCTAACCATATGTTAAATATTACGTAACAAAATGGAAAGCAGCAGACAAAGCTTGTGGGTCAATAAGTTAGATATAATCAATTACCATCAAGTGTTGGCAAAATAATTGAATCATACATTTTGTGCCTTGGAGATATTCCTTAACTTGTGGCTGCTTCCCATGCACATTTGACTACCGCTTTTGTCAGCGTTCGGCAAAAGTACTATTATGTTGGAAATCGTCATTTGATGAGTAAAGAAAAGTACGTTTATAACGAGACCACCCTGAGATATGAGAAGGTCAAGTTATCATTTAAGAATAAGTTAGTCCGAAGCTTGGGATATGTGTCAGCAGTTGCTTTCACATCTATAGTGCTTTTCGTTTTGGCTTACCTCTACCTTCCTACCCCAAAGGAGAAGTCACTCGAGCGAGATATCGCACAGATGGAGTTCTACTACAATGATCTCGCAGATCAATATGACAACCTATCACAAGACATAGATAAGATCCAGGAAAAAGAAGCTGGTGTTCACAGAATAGTATTTGGACTTGAGCCAATCGATGAATCTGTATGGAATGGTGGTATCGGAGGAAGAGAAAGTATCATCCGCTTACGTAATAACATGGATGCAGATTCTCTGCTGGATGCTACACTTCAAAAACTGGACAAACTAAAAAGAAAGATCTCTCTGCAGAATTCATCATTGGATACACTGACGAAGATCGCTCATGTACATGAAGACAGATTAGCTTCGATACCTTCTATCAAGCCAATACAAGAAGATAAACTTAAAAGGAAAGTTAGACATCTATCAGGTTATGGCATGCGCATCCACCCTGTTCATAAGGTCAAAAAGATGCATCACGGCATTGACTTTACAGCTCCTAAGGGAACAGCTATACAAGCAACTGGAAATGGTGTAGTTAAGAAAATAGAAAAGCGCAGAACTGGATACGGAACAAGTATCATTATAGATCACGGATATGGATTCTCTACACTTTATGGACACTTAAGTAAATCCAATGTAAAGAAAGGCCAGAAAGTATCTAAAGGAGAAATCATCGGTCTTGTCGGAAGTACTGGGACATCTACGGCTCCTCATTGTCATTACGAAGTAAGAATCAACAACAAGTCAGTTAATCCGATCGACTATTGTCTTGATGGCTTAACGCCTGAAGAATACCAGATACTCGTAAGCATGGCGCATGAAGAGAATCAGTCGTTAGACTAAGATTCTCTTAGAAGCACACTCAGTTAGATTATATTTTGAATGCTAATGTGATGCAATAATTTGTATTCCGCTCATAGCAAATCTTATTCTATTCATTAGAGAACACTTTCTTTTATACGCCTCTACTCTTCCCCTTACAATTATTACTAACCTCCGTTAATCTCAGGTTAAATCAAGTTAGCGCATTGCTACTTCGCCTCCATTATCATTAGCTTAAGCAAGGGATATGTTTCATTGATTGAGTTAATAGTGCCGTTCAACGATTATTACAACTTGTATTGATGCCACAGCTTAACTTTGGAATAGCACCTCATCAAAAATAAAAAAGTTGATCATGCACAAGCTTATAGTTTTTCTAATCTGTCTTCCCTGTCTATTGAGTGCTCAGAAATCAGGAAAGATCACTTATGATATGACCATCAAAGTTGAAATTCCAGATCGTGTACCTAAAGAATTTAGAGATCGTATTCCCAAGGAACAGAAGTTGACAAAGGAACTGTACTTCAGTGATCAGGTAAGTACATACAAGACCGGTGAGATGGAAGCTGCTGATGAAGCTAATGTAGAAGGTGGTGGTAGAGGTAGAAGGTTTAGAATGCGCTTCGGAGGAGGTGGTGGTCAAGGTCAGACATATAAAGACTTAACAAGCAATGTCATGATAGACAAAAGAGACTTGATGGGAAAGGACTTTAGAATCAATAGTGATGTTTCAAAATATGAATGGAAAGTAACTGGGCAGAAAAAACAAATCCTTGAATACCTCGCGATGGAAGCAACGACAATGGCAAACGATACCGTTGCTGTATCCGCATGGTTCACACCACAGATCCCAATCAGCAATGGCCCAAGCATCTATCAAGGACTACCAGGAATGATCCTTGAGATGAACATAGACAATGGACGAGAAGTCTTAGTCGCAAGCACCGTAGCCCTTGGTCCAATCGACGATGCTCTAATTGAAAAACCTTCTAAAGGCAAAGTGGTCACCAAGGAAGAGTTCAACGAGATTAGAAAAGAAAAGATGGAAGAAATGCGGGAGCAAAGAGGCGGCGCCCGAGGTGGCTTCAGGGTGCGACGAGGAGAATAAGAAATAATAATATCACAGCTCATATCAATTAAATCATTCATGAAGTACTCTATTAGATCTTTGTATCACACAACAGTATTAGTCGCTTCTACGATGTTTTTTATTGCAGGGCATCTTAACGCACAA
>CALHUZ010000113.1 GCA_938039305.1 uncultured Saprospiraceae bacterium | reverse complement strand
TGCAGAAATAGAAAGTCAAGAAGATATTGACGGTCCACGTGATGATGATGATAGTACTTCTGGAGATGAAGATGGTAGCAATCCAGATGATGAGAATGACAACATTACCGAGACTAATGGAGATGATGATCATGATCCGGAAGTCATTACAATTTTGCAGACATTTGATTTAGCACTGACCAAAAAATTAAACAGTTCAACTGCAACTCCTATAGTGCCTGGTGGAACAGTTATCTACGATTTAGAAGTCTTTAATCAAGGAACGCTTGATGCATTCAATATACAATTGAGCGATTATGTGCCAGAAGGCTTGTCACTTGTTCCAGCTAATGGCTGGACGATGCTAGAGGACACAGCGAGATTGGTTACACCAATAGTGCAACTTGATGCACATGAAAGCACCACGGTCCAGATTAGCTTTATAGTGGACGCGGACTTTATGTTGACGAGAATTACAAATAATGCGGAAATAGAAAGTCAAGAAGATATCAACGGTCCGCGCGATGATGATGATAGTACATCAGGGGATGAAGATGGAAGTACGCCAGATGACGAAGATGATGATATTTCAGAAACGAATGGTGATGATGATCATGATCCAGAAGTCATTACAATCTTGCAGACATTTGATTTAGCACTTACTAAGAAGTTGAATAGCGGTACCGTTCTTCCGATAGTGCCAGGCGGGACAGTAGTGTATGACTTAGAAGTCTTTAATCAAGGAACACTTGATGCTTACAATATCCAATTGAGCGATTATGTACCAGAAGGCTTGATATTAGAATCGGGTAATGGATGGTCCATGATAGGAGATGTGGCCAGATTGGATTTGCCGATTGGATTGCTTGCTGCTCATGATAGCACAACAGTCCAGATCAGTTTTACAATTGATCCTGATTTTATGCTCAGAAGTATTACTAATAATGCGGAGATCGAAAGTCAAGAAGATGTCAATGGTCCACGTGATGATGATGATAGTACTGCAGGAGATGAAGATGGAAGTACATCAGATGAAGAGAACGATGATATAACAGAGACTAATGGAGACGATGATTATGATCCAGAAGTGATTCCAATTACACAGACTTTTGACTTAGCTCTTGTTAAGACTATAAATCCTAATACTCCACGTCCTATTCTTGTAGGAGGTGAAGTGATTTATGATTTGAGAGTTGAGAATCAAGGAACTCTTGATGCATATGATGTGCAGATAAGTGACTTTCCACCTGACTATATGACATTGGCTGATCCTGATTGGGTGATGCTAGAGGATACAGCGCGTATGTTGACTCCGATTCCATTTGTACCAGCTGGTAAGAGTGTTATCGTTCAGGTTACATTTACAATTGATGATGATTTTGATGGAGGTCTTTTAGTGAATAATGCAGAGATCATATTTGCCACAGAAGAGTCAGGTAGTGACATTCCTGCTACTGATACCGACAGTGTCGCAGGTGACGAAGATGGTACGGAGACAGATAGCGAGAATGATGATACTACTGATACAACTGGAAATGATGATTATGATCCCGAAAGCATATGTGTGATTAGGTTTAATTGTCCACCTATGCTTTCTTTACCAAGTTGCATGGCAGAAGCTACAGTTAGGTCTCGATTTGAAACTTGGGTTGCAGGTTTTGAGGCATCAGGATGTGGACATGAAGGAAGATTTGCGACAGCGCCGATATATACTCCTTTGTCATGCGGAGGTACAATATCTGCCACGTGGTATCTGATTGATTTAAGTACCATGATCATTGAGGATTCATGTAAGAGTTCATTTACGGTTGCAGCTGATATGGAGCAACCTCAATGTCCTGCTGATTGGGACTTGACAGTGCGACCTGCCGATAATGTATGTTTGGTAGAACCATATGCTAATATGACAGACCTTACGGCAAATACTGGACTCAGCATAGCCGATAATTGTACTCCTTCAGAAAGCATAACCTTTACAGTAAATGATGAATTAGCTCCAGCTCCTTCGTGTGATGGAGGTAACTACTTCTCAAGTAGACAAGTGACACGAACGTATGTCTTTAGAGATGCCTGTGGCAATGAAAGTCCTTCTTGTCCACAGATCATAACATATGAATTTGATGAATGCCAATCCCTTTCGGATTATGGAAGGATTAGTATTGCAGGGAGTACTTCACTATCTATGTCTTCAAGTTGTGATGTGCCAGAGATTACCGTCTCACAAGAAGAGCAAGGAGTCTGTGGTATTGTAGAGTATATGTGGTTGGTGACGACTGCTGAAGATAGTAATGGCAATCCTATTACCCCTACTAATCTGAACATCGGAACTACCTGGTTATTAATCGAAGGTGCTAATGATTCGACTTACGATCCAGGGCCAGTCAGTCAGAATACATATTATGTGAGATGTGCTCGTAACTTCTCATGCTGTGATTTTGGAGAGTCCAATGTTGTCTCAGTAATCATAGATGCTAATGCGACTTGCCCAGTAGATAATGGTGACGTAGTCGTTAATAAGGATTGTGATAATCAGATCATATTGGTTTCGCCAACTGATGACTTTACGGATGGTGAGCAGATGAAGTATATCACTGACAAAGAGATCAGCGCGCAGAACAGAACGATGCAAGGAGCAAGCTTGACATTAGATGGAGGTCAAGGAGTAGTGATGAAGCCAGGTTTCGAGATAGGTGGAGCCGGTAAGTTAGAAGTTTATACTACTGGTTGCCCAGACTAATCAACCAGTATAAATGATACAAATAGGGTGGAGATCATGTATGTTCTTCACCCTTTTTCTTTTCTGCTGAGAACGTCAGTGCCAAGACTATTTATCCTATTTGTTCTGTGTTTGAAGCTTTGATCATTCTCCTTCATTCGCATATAATGAGGGGGAGTATGTCCTTTTTGTGAATCATCTATGCGGAACAATCAATAGCCACGGCGTTTTCGGATCATTTATTGCACACTATTGTTCGAATTTTATCGAGGGCTCTTGTCAAATATAATGTAGATTTGCGCCCTGAATTGAGCAACAAAAATCATTTATGAAGCCCACATTTTGTCTTTTCTTTCTCTTGTGGACAGCTTCTTTCTTTTCTCATGATATCTATGCTCAAGTTACATCAGGACCTCA
>CALHUZ010000112.1 GCA_938039305.1 uncultured Saprospiraceae bacterium | reverse complement strand
ACTATGCAAGGCTTACACCAACTCGCCCAAAAGGATATATAAACCACTTCTCCTTTGTGATCTGTTAGTGAGCGTTCTACTCCAGTGCCGTCATTGTACGTGAAGTTGATAGCCAACTCTTCTGTGGAGTCATCGGCAAGTTGTTGAGCAGATAGTATGGATGTAGAAGAGAGGAGAAGGAATAGGATGAGCTTCATAATTTGCAAGGTATGGGAAATATGGAAAACTTGTCACTAACTCAAATGCTGATGAGAGGATGGAGACCTTCATCGGAAGATGTTAATTCTGTGATGATATTGAGTGATTAGGCCTTAATGCTAATTGGTAGTTTAAAAAGTCATTCTTACAGTTGAATAAATCTTCAACAGTTTTCTCCTGATAGACATTTAATGCTGTAATTAATAGCTCCAAATTATCATCATTAAATGATCTTCCTGAAAAGTAACTTAAAGATTGGCTTAGATATTCATTTAGGTCATCATGTGATAAAAGTTCTTGTGTTACCTTTTCTCTCAATATTCTTTTGAATTCAACCTCAAGCTTTTGAACATTTTTGTTAATTGTCTCCGCCACTTTGAATAAAACATCGCCCTCATAAATTGGACTCAATTCATTCTGAATGGAGTTGTATGTTTTATTCTCTTCCTTGTTTTCCTTTAGCTTGCTAATCAAATCATCAAATTTTGATATATAAATGTTTTGAGTACCTCGATTCTTTGCTATATTAAAAAAGTAGTGAAAAATATCCAGTGCCTTATTCTTGTGGTCATGATATGAACTCTCTAATTCATTGTGTAATATGTTATAAATTGATTCTGCTTTTTTTGAATTGTATTTTTTGCCGTCAAAGTCAAAAGACTTGATTTCCTTTTGATCACTTTTGATATAATTGAGAATTGCAAGATCATTTGCAATAGAAGTGCGATCTTTCATTGCTTCGATTTGACCCTTATCCAATATGGGTGTATCTATATCATGAATGGTATGAGATATGATTTGTTCTATATTTATATCTATTGGGAAGTATCCATCAAATAGGCCGTGATATTCCTTTGGGAGCTTGTGATTCTTAAATTCATCTTTAAACTTTTTAGAGAATTCATCATTACTAATAGCTTTGTAGTTTTGTGCTTTAGTTAAAGAGCTATAAGCTCTTTCTGTAAATTCCTCTTGAGTTTTATTTGAATCTGCGAAAAGTGACCAAGGGGAGATTGGTTCTACATTAGTAGTGAGGTTTAGACTCTTTAAGAATTCTATTCTTTCCTGTGTGCTTGGATGTGATGCCCATTGATCTTTTATTGAAACCCTGGGTGTTGCAAATTGATCATTGATGTTACTTATTCCAATAATGTCATTTTCGAAACCTAAGTCATGATCTTCTGCAAATATCTTCTGTATAACCTTGTGATTTTCATAAATGTTAATTGGTATTAGTAACTCAGTGCTGTTCCACTCATTATACTTTGATAATACAGTATTGAAGCATATATCACCCATTTCTATTCTATGTAATGAAGAAATCGAGTGGTTAGAACCGGTTACACTAGCTGCTATCGCGTCAGCATGAAATTCCATTTCTCGAGAAAGAGCTAAGTAGAGAAGATTGATAGGTTTGTATGCCATTCTAAGAATGAATTGGGTAGCTCTTACAAAAAGAAAAGTCAATTCTCCAGCGATAATCAAGTAGCCATCAGATTCTCTAAGTTTAGTGACCATTTCTTCATAACGATTATTCCTGTTTAACATGTCGTGAATCACGCGATTCACGTAGTAAATATAACTACCTAACTTCATGCTCTTTTGTGAGAAGTGTCCAAACTCATGAGCAATTATCGATTTGAATTCACTTAGATTAATTGAGTTTATAAGGCCAAGGCCAATAACTAAGTTTTTTTTGACAGGGAAAAGAAGACTCCAGAAGTTTGAATCATAGAAAACATATGCATTCACCTCATTAGACAAGAATATTTTTTTAGGTAATGGGGTCCCAACCTCATCTGCTACAGTATGGATAAATTTAAATATATGTGGTTCGTTTTCTGAGGATATTTCTTTAAGATGACTTATGTCGCGTTCGTTTTTAGACGTTATAAATTTCACTAAAAAAGCAATGATCATAAAGCCAAAAAGACATAATACTAAGCCAATTATTAGTGTAAAAATGGCAGGGTACCAGATGACAAGTCTATATCCCAAATAACCAGCCCCAAAGGCGATAGCAATTGCAGTTGCTAATAGAATCAAGTAAACTAATATGAATCCAAGGATTGAAATCCCCACCTTGTATGTCTCCCTAATAAATTGAGGAGTTGGTTGAGTGATAGCTGGATTCACACCTTCGGGTTTAACCGGAACAATCATTTTGGAGTCATTTGCTTTTAATGTCACGTATAAATACTGCGAAAGTCATTGTATTCCACTGTTGATCTTAAAGATAGCTGTATTAATTAGAATATTTCGATTGTGAGTAATAGGTAGTTGTCATTTATGTGAAAAAAAATGAGAATATGGATTGATCAAATCACTGAAGTCCGCTTACTGGTCAATGACTTGAATATGAACTTGTTGATTATTTAGAAGAGCCATCATTCAGCGAAAGGCCTCCGACCTCTTTGCGAGGCGTTATCTTTCAACACCCCCCTACATCTCCTCATTAATCGGAGAGATCATTATATGCGCTCTATGCGTCCCCGGATTCATGATCCATGGATGATTAGCGGCTATCGGTCTTTCTGGCAAACCTGTAGAGGCGGCAGTTGCCCAAGGTATGTAAACCAC
>CALHUZ010000111.1 GCA_938039305.1 uncultured Saprospiraceae bacterium | reverse complement strand
CAATCTTCATAGCAAGATATTCCTCACTCCATTCTTGAGACAAGTCAGAAGCTTTTAGATTTTCATTATTCAAAGTGGATACAATGCCTTCATCTAAGAGCACTTCCACACCTGAATCTTGCAACAGTTTTACAAGTGATTGTAATCTCACTTTTAGATCTGGAAGATTTCGATTGATCAAGACTTTATCCAAGGCGTTACAAGCAGAGATCTTATCTGTCTTTGCATTAACAATGACCTCCACAGTCATATCCCAAGGAGCATCTTCATGCGCATACAGAAAATTATTTCCTCTTCCACTGATCAATACAGGACAAGACGCATGCTTTTTCACAAATGCGATAAGCCCCTCTCCTCCTCTTGGAACAATTAAGTCCAAAGGCCTATCTGGATTCTTTAAAAAAGCTTGAGTCTCTTCTCTCTGCAATTCAAGTAACGTCACCCAATCCTTAGACAAGCCATGCTCTTCAAGAGCCACTTGCCAACAGTCGACTAATGCTCGATTAGAATGCACCGCCTCCTTGCCTCCCTTCAGTAAGATCTTGTTGTTGGATTTAAAAGCTACCATAGCAGCTTCTATAGTTACATCTGGTCTTGATTCATAAATAATCATAACTGTTCCAAAAGGAGCAGTCTTATTTGTGATCATCATCCCATTAGGATGCTCATGCTTGTATATCTCACATCCTACGGGATCGGCATCTGCGATGATATGATCGATCGCTTGGATCATGCCATCTATCTTCTTATCATTCACCACAAGTCTATCATACATAGCTTGATCTGTTCCACTCCAGGCATTTAAGTCCTGAGCATTAGCCTCTATGATTTCGGCTCTACGAGCGGATAGCTGCGCCTTTACAGTCCCTAAGACTGCATTCTTCTTATCTGTACTAAGCAGATCCATACTTTCTTAACATGATGACTAAAGCAAAGCTACTAAAGAATTGGGTTTAAAGCCTGTTGGATGAAGTCAGCTTGTTGCTTCAACTATAAGTTAGAAGACTTGAACGGGTGTTGACCTAAGTGTTCAGATTCATAAACCCTCCATCGATCGGATAGAAACTACCTGTCACAAAACCAGCCTCATCAGAACACAAATACGTGATCAGATGAGCTATCTCCTCTGGCTTACCCATTCGACCTATAGGCTGAGTCTTTGACAGCCTTTCAAACGTTTCCTTTTCTTGACCTGGAAAGTTATTAGATATGAAGCTATCAACGAATGGGGTGTGCACTCGGCCTGGTCCAACTGCATTGCATCTGATGTGATCACTTATGTAATCCTTGGCAATAGACATCGTCATAGCGTAAACCGCACCTTTACTCATAGAATAAGCGAATCGATCACTAATCCCAAGTAGAGAAGCTACTGAGGCAACATTGACAATTGATCCGCCACCTGAATCAATCATGTGAGGAATACAAGCATAAAGACAATTGTACACACTCTTTATATTCATCTGATAGAGCCTGTCTACTTCATCAGGAGGTGATTGCATAACAGAACCTATACTTGACACACCAGCGTTATTGACCAAGACATTGATCTTTGAAGAAGTATCTTTTATAGAGTTGAAAGTATTCTGGACAGCATCATGATTCGACAAATCACAATTATAAAAATAAGCGATGCCACCTGAATTTTTAATGCGATCCCTGACTAAGACACCATTCTCCTCATCAACATCTATAATGTGAACTACTGCTCCTTGTCCTGCAAAAACCTCAGCAACAGATCTACCTATCCCTTTAGAGCCACCGGTTACAACTGCAATCTTATCCGTCAAGCGAAATAGTCCACTCATGATTTACATGTGTTAAATGATGGTTTGACCTTGTTTGCCTAATCCAGAAATCTCAAGACTCATCTTATCTCCTTTTTTCAAATACAAAGGCGGTGTCATACCCAAACCAACACCGGGAGGCGTTCCCGTTGATATAATGTCGCCAGCTTCTAAGGTCATATACTGAGAGATGTAATGCACAACAAAGGCTGGATCAAATATCATAGTCTTACTACTTCCATCTTGCATCAACTGATCATTAACTGAAAGTGTCATCGTTAAATCAAGCACATCAGCTATCTCATCCTTCGTAATCAAGTATGGCCCGACAGGTGAAAAACCTGGACATGATTTTCCTTTCACCCATTGGCCACCTCTTTCTAATTGAAAAGCTCTTTCAGAGAGATCATTGATAACACAGTAACCAACAATCGCTTTCTCACCAGCAGCTTTATCTTCAAGATAAGTTGCGTCTTCTCCGATGACAATTCCTAACTCAACTTCCCAGTCAGTTTTTATACTATCTTTTGGAAGCGGCACATCATCAAAAGGTCCAGAAAGTGTATTAGTTGCCTTCATAAAAAGAATCGGCTCCGTAGGTATTTCCATTCCTGCTTCTATAGCATGATCACTATAATTTAACCCAACACACATGATCATGCCAGGCCTTGCAACTGGGCTACCCCATCTTACACTTTCATCTATCTTTTCTAATTTATCCCCAGATTCTGAGATCAAATTTTGAAGTTTGCTTAATCCATCGTTCTGAAAGAAGTCACGGTTATAATCCTCAAAATGATTGGAGCAATCATAACGCTCTCCATTCAACTCTATGCCTGGACGTTCTTCCCCTTTTAAACCGTGTCTTATCAATCTCATACTAACTTATTCTATGGTACTAAATATTGGCCTACCCAAGCATCATCTTTTTTGTCGAATCTAATACGCGCATGGCCACTTCGACTTAACTCAAGATACTCTATGCTCGTCAAAGTCACCTCAACTGTAGCAAAGTTAATTTCTTCAGGATTATAATCTACACTTTCGGCATCACTGATTGGTGACCCCGGAGGCAGCACTGTTGTATAGTCCTTAAGTGTTTTCGGATCCTTACCATTCAACTTTTTCGGAGAAGATGTATCAATCATAGCGAC
>CALHUZ010000110.1 GCA_938039305.1 uncultured Saprospiraceae bacterium | reverse complement strand
GATTGAAAACAGAACAGCATGGTTAGATGATAACTTTAAGTTGCTCACCACAGCTACAAAGAATATCAACTTAACACCACGAAGTCTTGTATACCCGAATCCATCTTTGGAAGACGTTACTATTGATATGACTGACATGATTACAACGCCAGATTATATCGAAGTCTATAACCACATGAGTCAGCTCATATATAGTTCACCTATAAAGGAAAGACAAATCGAACTTTCACTATCTGCCTCCAGTGATCAATCCATAATGTACTACCGACTTTTCAAAGATGGCAGTCCTATAGAAACACAAGATTTTCAAATCATCCGACAGAGATAATTCTGTTCTTTGGGGATAGGTCGCTGTCTTTCTAAAAATAGAAACCTCCTGCGATGGCGAGTTGAGAATCGGTGCCCAACATTAATTTAGGTTCTAAGAAGAAGCTCAATTTATCGGATACAAAAAAGGAGCCGTTTAGGCCAACATTGAGACTTGTGCTTCCTGAGCTATTGATCCCAATAAATGGTGAGAATTTAGCTGATCCTGGATTCCCCATATTGAATCCGATGTAGTGCAAATCTAAATCAGAAGATGTCTTCTGACGATCTCTAAAGAGATAAGTTATCGATACTTGTCCTGCAAATTTTTCACTGAATATCGCATATGCTTTTCCTCCAAGGCCAAGTAATCCTACTCCATAACCTCCACCACCTCCATTCGTTAAGACGCCACCTAAAGAAGCTTGGTAAGAACCCTGTATGCCAAATTTGAATTGTGCTTCTATCGAAGTGCAAAAGGCGGATACGCAAATAACCAAGACAACAATTCTTTTGATTAAATATCTCATCATCATTGATTTTAGTCTACCGTAAAAGTATTAATACTCCAACTCTATAAACCTCACTGTTTTCGAGGATATTCAATTCGGCTTTTAATTCGCGCAAAAAAGGAAATAACAAAAGAACTAATATAAGTAATGAGCGTTATTACCTTTGAATGAAATAATGTAAGCAATATGTACAACCCACTATCTCCAGAAGAAGAAAGAGTAATCATCCACAAAGGAACAGAGCGTGCCTTTACTGGCGAATACACTGACAATAAATCCGAAGGCACTTACATCTGCAGACAGTGCGATGCTGCACTTTACAACTCATCCGACAAGTTCGATAGTCGCTGTGGCTGGCCAAGTTTCGATGATGAAATAGAAGGAGCTGTAACAAGAGTTCGTGATGCAGATGGCAGAAGGGTAGAGATCGTCTGTTCTAATTGTGATGGACACTTGGGTCATGTATTTGTAGGAGAGAAACTGACTGAGAAAAACACCAGGCATTGTGTGAATAGCATCAGCATGAAATTTGTCGCTAAAACACAATAAGCAGGGAGAAACTGCGCTTTTATTTTGGAGGCATATTTATAAAGTCATCCACTTTATCGATCATCCAAGAACGATCATTTCGACTGTGTGCAAAGCCTACATGCCCACCATATTTTGGAGCTATAAAATGCACTTTTTCTAATTTCGATATCAATTCTACAGGGTAGCATTCATCTCCAAGAAAAGGATCATCCAAGGAATTGATTAGTAATGTTGGTGTCTCTATCTGATGCAGCCATCTTATCGAAGCATTAGAATCATAGTAGTCTTTAGCACTTGTATACCCAAAGAGCGGTGCAGTATATTGATCGTCGAACTTATAAAGGTTAGTGCACTTCAATAATTTCCTAAGCTTTATCTCTTTGGGATACTGGCGCTTCTTTTTAAAAATCTTGATAGACAGACTGAGCAAGAAGTTCCATTGATATAAGAAGTTATCCCAGCGGAGTAACTCCTTTGAAGCATTGTCCAAAGCTATCGGTGTGCTGATGGCAACAACCGATCTTATCTTCTCATGAATTGGAAAAATTTTATCACCTGCATATTTTAAGACCACATTGCCTCCAAGACTAACTCCGATAAGTGAGATTTCTTCATAGTCACCTTTGATATGTGAGACAACAGTGTGAAGGTCATCTGTCCGGCCACTGTTATACATCTCAAGAGATTTGTTCATCTCTCCGCTACAACCGCGATAATTCCAAGCTAATATGTCCCAACCATTGCGACTCAAGTGATCTGCAAAAAGCTGGATGTAAGCTGATCGACTGTCACCTTCTAATCCATGACATAGCACAGCAAGCTTTGGTGATCCTTTCTTTATAAAATCTAAATCTAAGAAGTCGTCATCAGGTGTACTTATTCTGGTTCGTGAATACATGACCTTTGGGGTCCTTCCAAATAGATAAGGTATGAAAGTACTATAATGCGCATTGCGATATTTCCAAGGAGGCTGAAAGTCATCGCCACTGATAACAGGCATAATTGAGTTCTTTCTAAATTCTAACTATAGAAATCACTCTATCTGGATAGTCTGATATGATGCCATCTACTCCAAGATCGACCATAGCTTGAATGTCTTCATTACTATTGACAGTCCAAGGAATTACCTTAACTCCTATGCTATGACATAATTCAACCTCTTCTTTAGTCAGGAGCTTAAAGTAACAGCTATATATATCTGGCTTAAAGCCAAGTTCTTTGATATTAGCATCTGCTCCTTTTTCATTTTCAATGAGCAATGCTGTTCGTATCTGAGGATCTTTTGATTTCACAAGTCTTAATGACTCGAGGTCAAATGATTGTATGACGGTTTCTTGATGAATACCACCTTCTCTAACCGCAGCTAAGGTGAGATTAACAAACTCCTCAACGCCTGGATGATAGATGTTATCATACTTTGGATTTCGCTTGATCTCTATATTAAAATCAGGAACTGGCCGCTGATATGAATGAGCGAATGACCTAGCTTGATTGATCACTGTATGTAAGTCTGGCTTAAAAGTCTTCAAGTTTTCTCGCAGCGGATGTTTACTATCCATCAAAGAACCCACATCGTAGGTCTTGACTTCTTCATAGTCCATCTCATAAATATTGTGATTCAGTTGATCCTCTTCCGTAACCGCGACACCATCTGGTGCGATACTAAGCCCAGCTCTGAAGTAGGGCTCATGAGAGACAACTAAGACCTTGTCCTTAGAGACTGCAAGATCTAACTCGAGTGTATTTACATTTAACTCTAAGGCCTTCATAAATGCTGGTAGTGTATTCTCTGGAAAAAGTCCTCTACATCCGCGATGACCCTGGACGTCAAATACCTTTTCAACTGAGGCCTCTGGAGCTTTCTTCTGGCACATAGTTAGAGTTGTAAGTAGTGTTATAAGTAGAAGTATACGCATCATGCTTCGAAGGTAAGTAGAATCCAAATGAGTATCAGCACTCTTAGAACTAAAAGAGGCGTCTAAAAAGACGCCTCTTCAAATAAATCTTATTCTGGATATTACGATTCGTTATACAATCGCTATCACTTAGAAATATACTCCCGCTGTAAGTACAAAGCCACTTCCGCTACCAAGAACTAATTTGGGTTCTACGAACAAGGACAGTCTTCCACTTAAAGGCATGGTTCCATTGATTCCTACATTTATGTTAGTAGATGAAAGCCCGAAGTCAAAACCAGGAAGTCCTGTATCAACACTTACGTTGTAAATGTTTAATCCTGCAAACGGCGTTAAACTAAATGACTCTACATCACCTAAGTCAAACCCGCTGTAATGAACGTCCAAATCCAAAGCCCATGCAGTATAATCTTCAAGGTAATACGTGAAAGATGCTTGACCTGCAAAGTCATCATTGATCTGGTAGTGTCCTCTTGCTCCAACACCAAAAGAGCCACCTCCTCCAGTGAGTAATTGAGCATGTGCTCCAAATTTAAACTGAGCTTCTGCCGCAAAGCTAAATGCGAATACGCAAGCTATAATTGTCACTATTCTTTTCATACTGTTACTGATTTGTATTTGGTTAAAGTGTTAGATTAAGCTCACAATATAGGACTTATCTCCATTTGACAATTACCTGTTTTCAGTGATTTTGGGGCATTATATCCCACTGATATACATATTAGAAGATTATATATGGTTAATTTTATAATATTTGCAGGAGCGGACAACGTTCCTAATTGCCTATGAAAATCAACAGAATCATCATGAATGTCATCTTATCCACAATAGTGGGTATATCGATAAGTCTAATGATGAAGGCGCTAACAGCTCACTCAGACATACAGTCAAGCGCAGTCTTCGTCGCTGAAATGTCTAAAAACATCATGCCTGGGCAACGAATCACGGCAGAAAGCCTACTGAAAGATGTAGAACAAGTCGATGAGAGCTCTATCAAACTGATAAGTGCCGATCAAGCTTTAGCAACGATGAAAGCGGACATGCCTGAGCTTGCCTATATGGCAGACAACCCATTTCTCGATATTATCACTTTCGAAACAAAAGGACTAAAACTGGAGACCATTGAGGGCTTCAAACAAGACCTCTTAGAAATCAAAGGCATCGAGAATGTCTATTATGATCGCACATTGATGGAAACTTTACCTGACTCATTAGGACGCGTGAGATGGGGCATACTGATTATGGGATTTCTATTCTTATTAGGAGCTCTTGTTATCCTTTCTTTGCGCATCAAACGAGACCTACGTGCATACTCTCAGGACATCCGCATTTTATCAATTGCTGGCTCAGATGAGGACAAAATAATCAATGCCCGTGTAGCTTGGTCTACCAAATGGGGAAGCATAAGTGCCGCCATAGCCGCTGTCTTTATGCTGATTAACATTATATTTATTAATAATACGTTGCTCGATGGTTTAGAAATCACGTTCTTGCAGAGTATTATATCTATAGTGGCTATGCTTGTACTTGTCATCGGATCACATGCTCTGGTGACACATCAAGGTTTGAAGTCATATTTTGCTAATCTCAATCTTTCGATAACACAGTGAGTACCTCAGATAAAAAGAAAAAAGTAATCGGCAAAACTGCTAAGAAAGTAAAGGTGACACCTACTGTGTCTAAAAGAAAGCAGTCCTCTAAATCAAGTGCACCAGCAGCGATGCTTTTCGAAAAAGACAACTTCAAATGGATGTTCATCGGACTGGCATTTATAGCTTTAGGAATGATACTGATGTCAGGTGGATCTATGCCAAGTGCAGATGTATGGGATGATAGTCTCATATACAGCTTTCGTAGAATCACACTTGCTCCGATGATTATATTGATCGGATTAGGTATTGAGGTGTATGCTATCTTCAAGTAAGCTGATTATCAGATGACAGACATACTCAGGTCTCTTATCCTTGGGGTCATACAGGGACTGACTGAATTTCTACCCGTCAGTAGCAGTGGACATCTTGAGATCATGAATTACTTCTTAGGATCATCTCAAAGTGTAGATTCAGATCTAACTATGGTCGTTTTGGTACATGCAGGTACTGCCTTAAGCATTCTGTATGTCTTCCGCAAAGATGTTTGGGCTATTCTCTCAGATATCATTCAGTTTAAGTGGTCAGATGACACGAGGTTAGCCCTTGAGATCATTGTATCGATGATTCCAGCATTGGTGATTGGATTGGCATTTGAAGATAAGATTGAAGAGTTGTTTAGTGGTGGACTTTGGATGGTTGGTGCTTCATTAATATTCACTGGTATTGTCCTATGGCTTACGCCAAATATAAAGGATCAGGATGGCCTAGTAGGCTGGAAGAAAGCCCTATTGATAGGTATCGCTCAAGCAGTAGCAATCATGCCAGGTGTCTCACGTAGTGGCATGACGATAGCCATAGCCTTGATGCTTGGAGTAGGAAAGAAGAATGCTGCCAGGTTCTCCTTTTTAATGGTACTTCCTGTTATCCTAGGTAAGTTACTATTAGATGTCATGTCAGGTGACTTTGTGGTTTCAGCTGGTTCTGGTTTACCTATTATGGTAGCATTGGTTTCTTCATTCGTGGTGGGCGTCATAGCTTGTACCTGGATGATCAAACTGGTTCAGACATATGGACTCAAATACTTCGCGTACTACTGTATATCCGTTGGTTTATTAGTGATTGGCTTTTATCACTATGGTTAACATAGTCACCAAGCACCAACCTATAACTGAAGCTTTTCTGCATGAAGGAGCGATGATCCTTGTAGATAAACCGCTCGAATGGACCTCTTTCGATGTAGTCAACAAACTCAGATACAAGATCCGCAAATACTTAGAGGTTAAAAAATTCAAAGTAGGACACGCTGGGACTTTAGATCCACTTGCGACCGGGCTTTTGATCATCTGTATAGGAAGATATACAAAGCAAATAGATACTATAGTAGCACAACAAAAGGGATATAAAGGCCAAGTGACATTGGGTACAGATACTCCTTCTTTAGATCGAGAGACACTGCCTCATGTCTACTATCCAAATAAGGAAATAACAGCAGATGATATTAAAGCGGTTAAAGCAGAGTTCTCAGGGACCATCTCTCAGTTGCCTCCGATGTATTCAGCCATTAAAGTGAATGGCCAAGCGCTCTATCATTTAGCACGAAAAGGTGTAGAGATAAAGCGTCAACCCAGAGAAGTCAATATCTATGACCTACAAATAGAAAAGAGTTCTGAGACTACACTTGAAATAGATGTAAGTTGTAGCAAAGGTACATACATCCGAACATTAGCTAATGACATAGGACAGTTTCTCAAAACAGGAGGACACCTATCTGGGCTGAGACGTACCTTGATCGGTGATTATAGCGTTGAAGATGCAATAACTATAGATGAGTTTTTAGAACAGATGGATCACCTTCCTAAACAAATAGCTGATTGATACTTTCGGCGCAAGACATATCAAAATCTTATGGCTCTAATGTCGTATTGGATGAGTTAGACTTATCCCTGGAGCAAGGAGAGATTGTCGGACTTCTTGGTCGTAATGGTGCCGGCAAAAGCACACTCCTAAAAATACTAGCGGGCATCAATATTCCTGATACCGGAGCAACTTCAATTGACGGAGATCGTGTGGGATATATGTCCGAACGCAATCCGCTCTACCCACATATGTATGTTAGAGAATATCTTGATTGGATCACATCGATCAGATCATCGTCATCGGAACACACTGTCGATTGGGTCATAGAAAAGGTCGGACTTCAAGAGGTTGCTGGAAAGAAAATCAGTCAGCTATCAAAAGGATTCAGACAAAGGGTAGGGCTTGCCGCAACTTTACTGCCCAACCCAGATGTGATCATACTCGACGAACCTATCAATGGTCTTGATCCTATCCAAATCGAACAATACAGAAACTTAATTAAGTCTATAGCCAAAGATAAAATCATCATTCTGTCATCTCATCTGATGCAAGAGATTGAAGCACTATGTGATAGAGTATTACTGCTTCAGGATGGAAAAATAAAAGAAGATCGACTACTGCAGAATGCTTCTGATCAAAGCAAATATATCATCACACTTACGCTTAATAATTCGATAGACGAATCACTATTGAAGAGCATTGAAGGTGTGATTGATATTATGTCAAACGGAACTGCTCAATACATCATCCAAGTCGAGAGTGAGCGAGAAGTCAGAACAGATATATTCGATATAATCGTGCAATCTGATTTGAAAATCTTGGATATGCATAAGACCAGTTCATCACTTCAACAAATGTTTACCTAAGTGATAGCTGCACTAATAAAAAAAGAAATAAAAGACTTTTGGTCTAATGGGTTCGGTCTACTAGCTGTAGGCGTTCTCATTGTATTGGCTTTTCTATTCTTATGGGTCTTTCAAGATTCTAATTATCTATCTTATGGATTAGCTGATAGTGCTTTATACTTTCAGTTCTTTTCATATCTCATGTTATTCTTAGTCCCTGCATTTACAGTTGGCTTCTTAGCTAACGAGTATCGTTTTGGTACTGAAGAACTATTGAGGTCGCTCCAAGTAGATTGGACTAAGGCTTTAATTGCAAAGTTTTTTGGTGGCTTGTCTGTTGTTCTTTTGGTACTAATATTAACATCAGTCCATCTGTTTGTTGTTTATCAATTGAGCATCACACCTCAAGAATTCCCAATTAGTCAGATCATCGGATCTTATCTTGGCTTGATAGGTATCGGAGCTTGCTACATCGCTATTACACTTTGCATTACCGCATATGTTCAGCAGACGGCTGCTGCTTTTATATTATCAGTAGCGCTTTGCTTTATGATATATACTGGCATTAGCTTGATCAGTGATCTTGCTATGTTCTATGGTGGGTTGGATTTTTGGATAGAGAGATTTAGTCTTTCTTATCATGCAGATCAGATCGGTCGGGGAATTCTAAGATTGTCATCTGTGATATACTTTATAGCATTGATCACTTGGTGTATTTGGTTAGCAGCCTATCGCTTAAACACAAAGGAAGTTTAAGATGAAGCGATATTCTATTTTAAAAGTGTTGCTTTCGTTTTTGATCTTCCTCGTGGTGATCACCTTATCTATTCAGTTGGATACTCAGATAGATCTTACTCCTGACAAACGCTATACGCTCAATCCCATTGCCGAGCAAATGGTGCGTAATCATGATGAACCAATTGTCATCACAGTATTACTTGAAGGAAATATCCCTGCAAGCTTTCGCAACTACAAATCATACTTAGAATACTACCTGTCAGAGTTAAGAAGATATAATCGCAA
>CALHUZ010000109.1 GCA_938039305.1 uncultured Saprospiraceae bacterium | reverse complement strand
ATCCATTTACTACGTGGCAGTTGTTATTTTAGAAGTGCCAACTGGTTACTTTTCAGATGTAGTAGGCAGGAGATTTACACTCATTCTTGGATCTGTATTCTTGTGTGCGGCAGCAGCCTTTTATCTTATCGGTGGTAGCTTCTGGATCTTAGTTGTAGGGCAACTTTTCTTTGCGCTCAACATGTCTTTTCTCTCGGGCACCAATACTGTGTTTCACTATGAATCCCTTCAGCAATTAGAACTTGATGATTCTTATGGAGATAGAGAAGCAAGGGTTAATAAATTTGGAATGATCGCCGGAGGAACTGCAGCACTTGTAGGAGGCTTGGCTGCTACTTACGGATTGTATTTGGCATATATAATTACTCTTGCTTCTGGTGCTATCTCGTTGATCATCGCACTGCGATTTGAAGAGCCAAAGCACGAATCCTCAGAAGGTGGCGTTATGTCCAATGTCATTGGCCAACTCACATCTACAGCTTCTTATCTCAACATGCGCCCATTAGGTTGGGTGTTCTTTTACTACGTTTTGATTTATGCCATCACACACGTCCCATATGAGTTTTATCAATCCTATCTTCAGATTCTGTCTGATAGACAATTGCTCTTTGGTTGGTCTGTGCCTGTGATCTCTGGTTTGATATATGCCGGAGCAAGATATCTCGGTGCTTTCGGCGCAGCATATAGTATGGTTTGGTCCAGAAGGTTTGGACTTGCTAATTTTCTAATCATTTGTCTACTGGCAGTGAATCTTATTGTCCTTGTTATGGGTAGCACTTTACATAGTGCAATTGTACTGGTTGTACTGTTCAGATCATCGCCTTGGGCCGCTATCAAAGCACCGCTTAATGCCATCATCACACCGACTATACAATCTGGACAAAGAGCCACTTTTCATTCTATGATCAGCTTAGCTTGTCGGCTGTCTTTCTTCTTAACCTTGTTGCTACTTTCTCTAATTGTTGATCACGGACAATTAGCAGACTGGGATAATTTGAGTTTGCTATTAAGAGTCTGTGCGTTAGGAGCTTTGGTGTTGACTATTCCAGTTTGGGTATGGGCTTATCGAGCGTTGAATGGGATATCGATGAAGTAATAGAGATGGTTTTTCTAATTGGTCTTGCCTTGAATCAACCAAGCTTTATATTCAATTCTAAAACGCCTCCCAATCCTAACTCAACAATTTTTTGGAGAGTAGAAATTCTTGCCTCTTTTACATTGTTTTCAATTTTTGATATATAGGACTTTGTAGTACCTACCTTATCCGCAAGCTCTTGCTGTGTCAAGCCTGATTTCTTTCGTGCTTCTTGAAGTAAGACTCCGATTTTAAAAGTTTCGTAACCCTTCTCTAAGTTATCCCGTTTTGGATTTCCTTTCTCTCCATAATGCTTGCTTTTGAGCTCGTCAAGATTCATCTTTTTCATTTTCTTCATAGTACAACCTTCTAAGTTTTTTGGCCTTAGTGATCATTGCTCGGGGTGTTTTCTGTGTCTTTTTTTGAAAGGCATTCAACCGTATGATTAATTTGCCATCATCGAAAAAACAAAGTATCCGAAAATATTTGACCCAACCTTTATTCTTATCTCATGGATTCCATCCTCTATGTAGTCAAAGTATTTTTTTGGAACCTTATCAATATCTTCAACTAATTCTAAGGTCCAGATTATTTTGTCTTTAATCCTTTGATTTTGTTGCATAAAGAAATCTTCAAAGTAATTCCCAAACGTTTCTACTTTTCTGAATTTCTTCACAATCCAAAGATAATCAATGTTTCTCTATAGTGCAACTAAATGTGTGATTCAAAAGGATGAGGCTTGTTTAAGGTTTTGTTCTGTAGCTCTTATTTCTTTATCAGTTTGTCATGTTTTTTAGTCAAAAAGTGCCGGTTGACAATGCAACTTTAGTCCATTGTTTTATTGATGTGGATTACAAATGAGAGGTCGCAGACCTTCATTTGAATAGTACTGAAACTTTGACCATGCGACTCTATTGATAAAACTGACCTTCCCTTCTATGTATAAGTGAGGGTGGATAAAAATCAAGAAATCAAATTTATCAAGAAAATCATGGTTAAGATAGTGGCCAGCAGTGTACTTAGTGAGAACAAATCATTACTGCCAATGGGTTAAAGCCGAATTGTCAAAGTTGCTTTGTCAAGGTCAAAATTATAAAAAGTGCACCAAGTCAGATGAAGGTCTTTGACCTCTCATCGAGTCGTATCTCCCTACAGATCTCTTTTAGCAAACGATCGATAAGTGAAGATCAAAAAGATGAAAATCCAAACTATACTTACAATCGTAGCTTGCCAATAAGGCAACAAGAAATCAAACTTGAGATCTAAGTCTGGAAGGAAGTCTGCAAATCGATAAAATGGCAAAGGAAGTAAGTCTTCCATGGCATTAATCGGAAGGTATCTGATAGCTCCATGACTTACTACCTTAAAATTGAAAATCCACTTTATCGCTGGTTCTAAAGCGAATCCCCAGATAAGGAAGAATAAGAGTGCTAATCCAGATCTTCTGACCATGAAGCCAACCATCAAGCCAAAGCTCATGTATCCCATACACATAATGAAAAAGCGTGGAAGTACCCAGTTGCCATCAAAGATGTCAGAGATGCCATAGTCACTAGTATGAGTAAGACCTATGACCATACCTGTTAAAAAATAAAATGCAGTCGCAGCCAGACTGATTGCCGCTATCGCATAGACCTTTCCAAGGAAATATTCCTTCCTCGTTAAGCCAGATATGATAGACTGCCTAAATGTCTTATAGTTAATCTCGTTGACGACTATGAAGACGGCTATCAGTCCTAAGAAGAAGTAGGAGAGCATGCTCCCTATAAAGCCTATGTATTCCCAGTTCGAAGGGAACTTATATAGAAATGAAGTACTCGGGAAGTTGTCGGGAAGATCTTTGATCTCCTTTCCTAAAAATATAATTGTAGAAGAAAAGATCGCATATAACATCAGAAGAATAAGGATCAAAGAGTGATTCTTAAACTTGGTATATTCTAATTTTAGAAGCTTGAACATGAATTTCGTTTTTGGAGTTGATTAAGCGTTCTTGGTGATTTCTAAGAACTCTTCTTCGAGTCTTCTTTTTCTCGCAACAAGACGAGTGGGTGTTATGCCACTCTCATACATTTCCCTACTGAAGGAAGTGATGTCGACTGATTCATCAACTGTACACTCTAACCAATCTGAAATAGGCAATACTTGAGTCACATAGCTCTTGGTTTTGAGCAGAGTCTCCAACTGACCCATATCACTCGATGCTATCTCAATTGTGACATCATTACTGAGTATAGCTCCTACAGGACCTGTTGCTAAGAGCTTACCATTCTTGATGATGGCAACGTGAGAGCAGATTTTTTCCACCTCATCCAGTATGTGAGACGCCATGATGACAGAGTTTCCTTGTCCCGCTATCCTTTTAAGGATGGAACGCACCTCAGCTATGCCTTGAGGATCTAACCCATTAGTAGGTTCATCAAATATGAGCACTTCAGGCTCTCCGATCAGAGTAGCCGCTATAGCCAATCGTTGCTTCATACCTAAAGAATAGGCTCTGAAAGGTGATTTCTTACGATGAGCCAGGTTTACTAACTCTAGCAGCTCATCATAA
>CALHUZ010000108.1 GCA_938039305.1 uncultured Saprospiraceae bacterium | reverse complement strand
GCACATCGGCGTAGAAGCAGGTCGCTTTCCCACTGATCAGGGATTTGATGAATGGTGGGGCATCACCAATAGTACGGATGTCGTCAGTTGGGAAACACGCGTGGGATATGATTCAACAGCAGTTAAGAAGTTTCATGTCATAGGAGGCACTACTCAGGACGGAGTAAAACCAGTGATGGATTATAATTTGGAAGCACGTCCGATCATGGATGAGATCATTCAAGATAAATCAGTGGATTACATCAAGGCCCATGCTGATGATGAAGATCCGTTCTTTCTATACATTCCATGGATCGCTGTACATCATCCACCGATCCCCCACCCTGACTTTGATGGCAGATCAGGCAATGGGCAATTCGCTGATCTTATGATGGAACATGACTTTCGCGTTGGACAGATTTTAAAAGCAGTAAAAGATGCAGGTATCGAAGAAAATACAATCATCATTTACGCCAGTGACAATGGACCAGATAGAGCATACTATCCAGACATCGGTGATACAGGGCCGTTCAGAGGATATCTCGGCAGCGTACACGAAGGATCTATCCGCACGCCGATGATGATCAGATGGCCAAACAAAATAGAGCCTCATCAAGTAAGCAATGAGATAGTATCTATAACTGACTTTACACCAACGATTGCAAATTTGATCGGTGCTAATATTCCAAAAGATCGCGCTATCGATGGAGTGGATCAACGTGGATTATTTTTCAATAACGAAGGAAAGTCTAATCGAGAAGGAATTCTATTCTTTCATAACGAGACCTTCATAGCAGCAAAGTGGCGACAGTTCAAAATATACTTTAAGGACGAAGGCGTAATGAATGACGAACGCCAGTACGGAGATCTATGGGCACCTCAGGTGTACAATATCATGCAAGATCCTAAAGAATTGAATGATATCGGATTGAAAAACTTATGGATCATATCTCCTGCGTTAAAACAGTTAGTACCATTTTATGCAAGTGTAAAAATGTTCGGTCTTATACAAGCTGGCGGAGAGCAGCCAACGCCTGGTTCCATCAATATCCCATTTACTAAAGAAGCACACTTAGATGAGGTCTTTAAAAAGATGGTTGCACAACAAAAAGCAGCAAGTGGGAAATAGCAGAAGTTATTTATAGTCAATGATCATGATTAGCCCATGAGAGCATCATGATCCAAATAGTAGCTTACAAGTAAGCCTATTGCAATGAGATATTGATGTACATCATTGGATTGACTGTCAATATGGTGAAATCATCTTTCTGGTGGGAATATCAACAAGAACGCTTACTCTATTTTTCAGGATCGTAAGTGCTTAACTAATTTCGATTGAAAAGTGCGGCCGACGGGGAAGATCTTATCACCCATGCTCACGATATTTTTTTGAGTATTGACAGAATCGATTTTATCTAACCGTACGACCCACTTACGATGAATTTGAATAAACTTAGAAGAATCCAAAGTTAAAACGAAAGCTTTCAAAGAGTGTCTCAGTAGTATTTTATCATCATCTGTATAGATTGAGACATAGTTTCCTTCTCCCTCGATATAATTAATATTTGACTTTTCAAAACGTTTATACTCTGTCCCTATTCTATGAAAGATAAAATCTGATTTTTGATCATTCAATGAATTAGCCAATTCTTCCAGTCGAAAACGAAGAGCTAATGGATCAACAGGTTTTTGAAAGTAAGCTATCGGGTTATATTTAGTGATATTTTGGAAGTAAGAAAGGTCTGTATACTTTGTTGTAATTATGAAGGATATGTCATTAAGCGAGAGTAAATGCGCCAATTCACTACCTTTTTGCTCTCCATTTAATATGACATCTACAAAGACCAAATTATACACCTGCAGATTAATCTCAGATATACTGTCTTCAAAATTATCCACACACTTAACATTAAACACTTGAAGAGCATCTAACTTTACTAAAAGATCTGTAGACTCAGAGATGTCGTCTTCAATAATTAAAATCTTTAGCTGCCCTATTTCCACCATTCTGCAATTTTACTATTTGTTAAGATCAAAGGGACTAACTGGACTAAATTTTACACGAATGGCAAATTTCTGTGTTTAAACGAAATCTCGCATACAAAGAATACCAATATAACAACCATAATAAGAGTAAAGGCCCATATCAATATAAGCTTGATCCTTAAGTAACTGACACTTTATCTAAAGCAATTGTAACTCTGGTTCCAACAACAGGGCCTTTCTCAAATATAATCGACCCTTTTAAGCTCTTAACTAGATCCATAGAAACTCTTAATCCTATACCATATCCATCCTTTGACTTTTGGAAAATACGTAAATTCAAATGATGAACAACTTCTTCGTCAATTCCAATTCCTTGATCTATCACATAGAAATAATCAGCAAGCCCATCGGTATAATGACTGATATCTACCTGAGATCCCACAGGACTGTACTTAATAGCATTGTCTATAATATTTTTAAGTATAATAGATAAAATATGCTCATCCGAAATCAACGTAGCTTCAGAATGGATATCGATATCTACACTAATTTTTTTGTTTTGCAATATATGCTCAAAAGAATCAAGTGAATTTTCAATTAAGTCTCTTATTGATACAACCTGAAAATAAGTCTTGATTACATCTCTTTGTGAGATTGACCAATTAAGCAGTTTATCCATATTCTTAAATAGTCTTTTGCTCGAACTCTCAAACGAATCCGCTAGATCCAAAAGAGTATCATGTTCCTTATTCCTTAACAAATAAGCTACCTTTTCAGACAGCATATTGAAAGAGACCACGGGACCTCTAAGGTCATGAGATAGAATAGCAAGCAATTCTGACTTCAAATCGTTCTGCGCAACAAGCTTTTCCAAATCAATATTCTTCTCTTTCAGGATTTCATTCTGAGTAGTGAGGGTTCTTGCAGATAATCTCAAATGGCCTATTAAGATGAACAATCCAATCGATACACCTAAAAAAACAGCGACAGCATTATAAATAAAACTAGTGGACTGTAAATAGCCTATGGACCAAATACAGGCTATCAATAGAAATATAAGATACATAGTACATACCAAACTTGACTTCCAACTTTCGAACATAAATGGAACAACCATCATAAAAGGAAGGATAGTCAACTCTGCGCCATGGTCATCAAAATTAAAAAAAACAACACTGTAACACTGTATCGTTGGAATCAAAAGGATAAGTAATATCTTTGATACTTCAAACTTTCTGAGCATATTAAAGTAAAGCGAAATAAAACCTATTAAAACATAGAATAGCTTTACAAAAGCTAATTCGACACTCCAAGCACTTGATATAGTAAGAGAAAAAAGAGATACTACTATGGAAGCTACAGCTAATGCATTTAAGTAGTTTATGAGATAAGAGCGAGTAGGGTCGGTTTCCTTAGTTACACCAAAATTCAGGATTCTCTTAGAGAATCTCAATATGACATTATCTTCTAAGTTAAAAATACTCACACTCAATTGATTCAATGATTATTGTATACTTTGATCATACGCCAAAGTTGATAAAAAGTTAATAACGCAGAACATATAGTCAATAAATCATATAGGTGAATTTAGAAAATAATGAAGTTTAAAAACAAGATATATTCCTAAAATACATCTAAAATAAATATCTCTTAAGAACATACGGCGAACATCCTGACAGATACGTATCTCAACATCAACCTAACAAATGTGTCAATAAAACTTAGCCAATGTCCCTATCAATAATGCAAAAAGAAAAATTGGAAAAAAGGCAGCTTTAAACAACTGATTGTCATTATAATCAAACATGGCACTCTTATCTTTAGAATAAGTGATTAAATTGAATGTAGCAAAGACTAACATAAAATAGGCTAAAAAGTAAAAGTACTCCATATAAATCAAGTCAGCAGTGACAATCTCTTTACGTAGATCTATGTGAGAAAAAATCAAAACAAAAAAGAAAGCAGCCATACTTTCTATAATCCCTTGTCGCTCTTCAGTTTTACCACATGCTTGCAATAATATGAATACCATGATGAGTGTGACAAAAATCGGTATCAAGTAAGTGATGAAAGCGTTCAATAAAATTCTACGGAGATAAATATTGTAATGAAGTACCGGCACCTCTTCAAACAGTGCTTTGTCTCCATAACCAAAGTCTGCTTCATAAGTCTCGATCGAATAGTTAAAATAACTCTCTAAAACCTTACTTCCTGATATTTCAATTTTCGAATTGAGGCCACTTTTCTTAGCTGGATTAGTATAACTATAGCTTGCTAAATCCGGCGTAAAGATCAGATGGTCGTTATTATTAAGTGGTATAATCTCAATATTTATATGCCGCTTATCAAAGGGGAAGTCACCATACTTCAGATTTAATCTTAGCGTCACTCTGAAATCCCAGCCAACTAACAAATATCCCTTTTCTCCTTCTTTAGCTTCTACAACTTTGCGATAAGACTCTTCTATGTAAGATGCTTCTGCAAACGGTGACATTTGCGGAAAGGTAAATCCTATCGATACACTATCAGCTATGTCAAGGGGATACTTTTGCCAAATAGTCCCACCAGTATTCAAATTATAACTATCCTCAAATTCCAACCTCTGTATATAAATACCCGTTGGTACAGGAGTCGATTTTTGCAATTTAAGAGTGTCTGCTCGACTATGTTGTTGATTTACAAATGAGCTCAATGAGGTCAGATCTGTGATGGGTGGACTATTAGCTTCGCTATCTGTGTAAACAGAAGTATGCTGTAGGTAGCCCACCAGGAAAATATTTCCCAAAATGAGCAAGCTTGAGACGATACTTAGCAACCAAATTTCTCGCTGGTCCAGATAATCTTTATTATAATAGATGGCAAGCAAGCAAATAAAGAAGAGCGATGCCCATATAGAAAGCTGGATATACTTTCTATTAAGTAACTGACTATCTCCTAA
>CALHUZ010000107.1 GCA_938039305.1 uncultured Saprospiraceae bacterium | reverse complement strand
ATAGTCGAAGATTTCTAACAGTTCGTCGTAATTGACAAGATCCTAAAGAGCCATCAATGTATCTTCTGTTAGAATCAAAAGTTCTTGAATCATGACAGCAAGCACATATCACATCGTTGTACAGAGATATCACAGAGGACTTCGTAACCTACCGATGGATCGCGTAGGACGCAAGAATGCTATGATTAAAAGTCAGTTAGCAGGTCATACTTTTGGCCATGTAGTGGAAGATAAGAAATCAGAAGAGGAGAGATTAATCATAAGAAAGAACTTAAAGAAGAAGATATTTATGGACAGAGTTCTGGGATTCGGGGCTGTAGTGCTCGTTTTGGGCCTATCTTATCTTATAGCCAGCTTTATCTTCTGAACAGGGCACAGTATGTCAAGATGAGCTAACTTCGTCTTATGAATACACCTGAGGAGCTCCTTCAGCTATTGGATTTGGAGCGGATAGAAGAGAACATTTTTAGAGGGCAAAACTATCAGACACCTTGGAAAAGAGTCTTTGGTGGTCAAGTATTAGCACAGTCCATACATGCCGCGCATAAAACTGTCCCAGAAGACAGAGTACTTCACAGTATGCATGCATACTTTCTTCTTACTGGGGATATAAATGTGCCGATAGTCTATGATGTAGATAGAAGTAGAGATGGAGGGACATTTACGACTCGAAGAGTGGTGGCTATTCAGAAAGGGAAGCCGATCTTTATCACTGCCGCTTCATTCCAGAAGAAGGTTGATGGATTTGATCATCAGATTGCATTGCCTGATGTACCAGGACCAGAAGAACTTAAAAGTGATATAGAGCTCATCAACCATCTCAAGGAGAAGGCACCAGAGATGTATAAGCGATTTAATCATGATAGGCCTATAGAGTTTAGGCCAGTGGAACTTCATGATCCGCTGAACCCTAAAAAGAGTGAACCTTACAGACATGTTTGGCTTAAAGCCAAAGGTAAGCTTCCGGATGACTTGCGGATTCATCAAGAGGTTTTGACCTACGCTTCAGATTATAACCTACTCGGAACAGCTATCTTACCTCATCGCGATCAGCTGAAGAATAAAGAAATGTTTTTTGCGAGCCTTGACCATGCCATGTGGTTTCATCGTCCTTTCCGAGTGGATGAGTGGCTCCTATATCAATTAGATAGCCCAAGTGCTTCCAATGCTCGTGGGTTTACTAGAGGAACTATCTACAATCGAGATGGTGTTCTTATAGCATCTGTAGTCCAAGAAGGACTGATGGCTGTCCGCAGGTAGTGATTGTAATCGAGAGGTGTTAAAATACTACTAAAGAGGTTGTTTTTTTCAAACTCACATTTTATAATTGTGATTAGAAAAATTTGATTTATTAATTTGAAACTAAGCAGAGATGAAGATTACTATTTTTTTATTATTTCTAATTACAAGCCTTGTAGGCCCTGTTAATGAAGAGCCATATATCGAAGGAGAGCGGAAGGCTAAGATCACGACAGAGTTTGGCGATATGATCATCAGGCTTTATGATGATACCCCGATCCACAAAGCTAATTTTATAAAAAATGTAGAATCTGGTTTCTATAACAACACTCTTTTTCACAGAGTGATACCCTTTTTTATGATGCAAGGTGGAGATCCGAGCTCTATAGGGGCACCTATGTCACAAGCGTTGGGAATGGACAACTGTCCGACGATAGACGCTGAGATTATGCCAGGGCGATTTCATAAAAAAGGAGCACTCGCCGCAGCCAGATTGCCAGATAATATGAACCCAACAAGAGCCTCAAGTGGCTGCCAGTTTTTTGTGGTACAAGGCTTTAAGCAAAATGACAATCAGTTGATTAATTCAGGTAAGACCCTAACTCCTATCCAGAAGGCTTGGTACAAAGCAAGAGGTGGATATCCATTTCTTGACAATGACTATACTGTTTTTGGAGAGGTTATAGAAGGTCTTGAAATTATTGATCTCATAGGTGCGATGGAGACTCATCAAGCGGGGGTTAATAAGGATAGACCTCTCGAGGACATTAAGATGACTGTGACTATGATCAATTGATCTAACACAAGGTGAGATAAAAAGAGAGTGCCGACCAGCACTCCTTTTTTTATTCATCGATATGTTTTTGTTGATTGTGTTGTTCATAACTGGTTGCAATCAGCACTTTGTTATCTTACATTTGTGCACCTTTATCATTAGATACTAGAGCTATGGTTAATATTAATATATACGTACTTATCGGACTAACGATAGCTCTCCTTGTAGGAGGGACTATTTTAGCTTTTACTGCTGGATTCTGGTATTCTTTTCCTTTTCTATTAATCGGTTTGATAGGATTGGTCGTTTATATATTCTTCGGAAGTGTGAATTCTGCGGCTAAGCATATCCAGACAGGTGACTTTGATGAAGCAGAGAAGAAGTTAGCGCTAACCTTGAAGCCAGACTGGCTATATGTCACACAGAAAGCTTTCTACTATATCATGAAGGGTTCCATAGCGATGAACAAAAAAGATATGGATGGAGCCGAACAGCTTTTCGATAAGGCACTTCATATGGACCTTCCTTCTGACAATGAAAAGGCTATGGTACTTCTTCAGTTGTCGAATATCAACGCTTCTAAGAATAAGTGGCAGGTAGCTAAGAATTATTTTAGAGAAGTGAAGAAGTTAAAAATCACTGAGCCACAGATCAAGCAACAAGTTGCAGAGTTTGAAAAAGGTCTCGGCAATGCAGGTCAGATCAAAGCTGCCCGATCTATGGGTAAGCAAGGTATGCAGATGATGCAAGGAGGCGGAAAGAGTAAGAGACGTCGTCCTAAAATGAGATAATGACATCTTATATATCCCTTCAGCAGTCAAAGCGTCACTTATAATTACCCTTTGACCCATTTCATTATATTTTCATAAATATGATTTATTCAAGATTCTAGAAAATATTCAATTTTCGGGTCTGTGAAAAACCAAATATTGGATTTTTTTCAGAAAAAGATAAATTTCAGCTTTTTCGTCGAAAATTATCCGTTTTGATTAAATTATTTGCAAATAAAGAGAAGACTGCCCTATATTTGTATTGTCTTTAAAAGTAAAGGACACACTCATTAATACTGTGAGGTGATGAAAAGGTAGCCATGCCCTCTTGTCTCGAGGGTAACTGATCGATCTGCAAGAATTGCAGTGAAGTACGACAGTGCTTCGAGAGAAGGCACCGCGAAAGCGGAGTGGCGAATGGACGGACCCGAACAAAAAAACAGAGTGTATTATTAATACTGTGAGGTGATGAAAAGGTAGCCATGCCCTCTTGTCTCGAGGGTGAGGATCACATTATAAACGGAGAATAGGGGTTGACCACAAATTTTTCTTTGTTCTTTGGCTAAATGCCTCGTGAAGGTTCGAATCCTTCTCTCACAGCAAACAAGAAGAGCCGTCTGAATAGACGGCTTTTTTTATGCTCATAACTAAAAAGATAAACTTGCTTAGTCTTTCAGAGGTTGGTATAAAAAAGAGAGACACCGATGGTGAAGCTTTTATTTAAGCCATCCCTTCAATGAATCGCAGCACGCAATCCTTCTCTAACTACAGACAATAATTAGTTTAGAGTTTTATTTCTTAAGTCTAATACTGGATTAATTGAGCAGGGTTAAGACAGTTTTCTTTATAGTACGGTAAGTTGCTTTGACTACAGACACCTGGATAATCACCTTGGAAAGTGCCCATGTCTTTTATGAGTTGAAAGTGTAAGTGAGGTAACCATCCACCATTTTCTTCTTTTGATCCAAGATGTCCCATTAAGGTACCTGCCTTAATTTTTGTCTCCTCTTTCCATAAGCCATATTGAGAGCTGCTAAGATGCCCATAGAGTGTGTGAAAATTAAAGCCTTCTACTTCATGTGAGAGTATAAGGGTGTATCCGTAGTCCAGTGTATGAGAATTATAAGCAAAACTATGTATGAGACCATCGATTGGCGCATAAATCGGACTGTTAACCTTCCCCCATATATCAATGCCTAAATGGATGTCACGTATCTCTTCTTCAGGGACTTTAAAGAGTTCACTATTGTAGAATGCGCGATGCTCAAGATAGCCTCCCACCAGCCAAGTTGATTTAGTCTCAGATCGACGATTTTCTAGATAGATCGTCATGTCTTTCTCTGTAGATACTTTTTGAGATGATAGATGATTCTTATCAAGATTTAGGCTGGCGTAGTCATCTGATGTATAGCCAGTACCCATCAGAGGATAGACTGTGTGGGAGATATTTGTTGCTTGGATAGTCACCTCTTAAAATTACTTACTTTATCAATGAGTCACCTCCTTTAAATTTTTCTTTTCTTTAGGGTCTGATATTGAAGATGAGAATCATCACACTTATTACAGATTTTGGTTCTGAAGACTACTATGTAGCGCTCCTTAAAGGGCATCTGCTATCTGTTATGCCACAAGCTAATATTGTGGACATCACACATCACATCAC
>CALHUZ010000106.1 GCA_938039305.1 uncultured Saprospiraceae bacterium | reverse complement strand
AGTAGAGTCAGAATTGCAGAGCGATTGAATAACACAGGGTTTGCTGATTTTAAAGTAGAGCACGTTTACTTTTATGTAGATACAATATTGGATGCAGCGAAGGTGAATCTATACATAGAGATATTGCCGCCCAAAGACCATGCCCAACATCGGCGTTATGAGCTCGATAGTATTAAAATATACCCGAACTATGTGAAGGGGGGACTCGATAGTACGCTTGTAAAAAAGGTGCTAAGAGATCGAGTCGAAGCTTTTGAATCTATACATTATCTAAATGATGCCTTCCTTGATAAACTAGTATTAGAGCAGCCCAATAATTGGTACAACCGATCCTTGGAAACGAAGACAGTGAGTAGGTTGCTCGATATCGGATTGTTCAAGTTTGTCAACGTAAAGAATGACGTCTCTTTCTCTGGCGATTCTGCACATATTTCCCAATCTATACTGCTAACTCCAGAATTAATTCAAAGTGTCTCTGCGGAAGTGGAACTAAATAATCGATCTGGAAATTTCTTTGGTACTGGTGGCGCAGTATCATATAAGCATCGCAATCTATTTGGGTATGCCGAAAACTTAGACATTACTTTCGCAGGTCAGCTTGAGACCCAATTTGATGATAATGTGGGGTTTATAAATTCTTCAGATTTTAGAGTTACAGCGGATTTAACTATTCCGAGGATGTTGCCTCCATTGTTTTCTCTTGCACAAAACCGTAAGTACCTTCCACGTACAATTATAAGTACAAATTACACTTCACAAAGAAGAGTGCAGTTTTATTCACTACAGAGCTTGACAGCCAAATATGGATTTAGGTGGAAGCCCAGAGAAGTAGTGTCCCACGAATTCTATCCGATTGTTCTGAATGAAGTGTTGGTTAAGAATAAATCAGATGCATTCCAAGCTATATTGGATGATGACATTAGACTGAGAAGGTCTTTTGGAGATGTATTGATTGCTGGATTGCAGTATAAATACTCGATCACTAATCAGATTGATAATAACCCAAGGCGGCTCAGGTATGTAAGAGCGACCTTTGAAAGTGCAGGAAATGTACTAGGCTTGTTTGGCGGAGCGCAGGATGATATCCCGAAGACTGTTGTGGGTATTCCGTTTGCTCAGTTTAGCAAGGTTACTTTTGACATAAGACACTATCTACCGATTGGAAAGGCTGACTTGGCTACCAGGTTTTATATAGGAACAGGTTTTTCTTATGGCAACAGCAGTGAGCTGCCTTATACAGAGCAATTTGTCATTGGAGGCTCTAATAGTCTGCGAGCGTTTTCTCTAAGAGGGTTAGGACCGGGTCTTTATGAAGATGATCCTGCTTCCATCGATAGCCCATTAGCTTCTCAATTTATTGATCGCTCGGGAGATATGAAAATTGAGTTTAATGTCGAATACCGTTTTCCAATTGTCAGCTATCTTAAGGGAGCCGTATTCATTGATGCTGGAAATGTATGGTTGATAGATAATGAAACACAGCCGATAGGCAACTTTAAGTTCGATAGTTTTTTAAATCAAATCGCCTTAGGCACTGGGCTAGGTTTTAGATTAGACTTTGACTTTTTTATGATAAGACTTGATATTGCATTTCCTCTTAGATCACCTGCTTTTCAATCAGACTTTGAATGGCAGTTAAGTGAGATAGATCCATTTTCGAGTGCATGGCGCAAAGACAATCTAAAGTATAATCTGGGTATTGGGTATCCATTTTAACTACAACTTTAAAAATGGTATTATCATTCAGCTAATTTTTATGTTGATGATAAGTATAGAACTTTTGTTGAGAATCTTACCAGGATCTTTTGTTTGCCTTTTTAGAAATTGACAAAGTGAGTGGGTGGATTCAAAGCTATCGGATGGCTCCATCACCTTATGTATTAGGTATGTCAACTGAACTTTATAGAATGCAGTTTTCTTCAGAGATATCTAATAGGACTTTGAATTTTGAACAGCGCTAAGACTTTAACCCCTCCAGTGCTTCATTCTTCTGCCATCCTATCTCCTTCATGACGAAGTAGGTAACAATCCCTGCTGAGGCAATTTGATAAGCAGCAACTATAATCGTTCCTCCTGGAATTATATCGTCAATGCCAAACCATCCGCCCATCGAGTAAATCAAATAAAGACCTACAATTGACTTGATAGCTTCCATCCATATAGCATAAGGGTCTTTATCCATCAATGAAGTATAACTGTAGACCATCACATACATGAATGCTCCATAGATGAAAACAGCAGGAACACCTATCTCTACAATTCTAATTAGCATATGAAGTGTCATTAGAACAAGAACAAGAAACTGTACCAATGACCAGTAACGGAGACTATTAGAAACATCTACGTCATATTTTTCAAATTTAGTGTGATCAGCTGAGGTAACAGGAAAGCGTTCCATAACATCAGCGGGCCTCCAGCCAGTTGGCATGAACCAAATTCTAAATTTATCTAACCAACTCTTGGCATACCATGCATCTTTGATGAGCAGCCATATATGATTCAAATTGATCCGAATTGGATTCCAAGTCTTTACTTGTCTCGTGACTCCATATACACATGGTTCTTCTTCCAGCTCATCTTGGAATGTTCCAAATAATCGATCCCAGATGCAGAACACTGGTGATAAGTTTTTATCGCGATATATAGGATTGATAGCGTGATGTACGCGATGTTGAGCAGGTGTAACGATGATATATTCTAACCAGCCAAGTTTTCCTATATAAGTAGTATGATACCAGACTTGCACATATATATGCAGCGGAGCAACTATGGCAATGATTTTTGGCGGAAGCCCTATTAATGCTGCAGGTATGAGAAAGAACACGCTGATATTTACAAACTTAGATATCGACTGTCTAAGGGCGGTAGGGATATTAAAGTCTTCACCGGAGTGGTGTATCACATGTCGATTCCAAAAGATGTTGACATGATGCGCTAATCGATGATACCAGTAAGTTGCAAAGTCCAAAGCAAGAAAGCTCAAGACATAAGTGACCCAGGTTACCTCACTCTCTACTATCGCTAAATGTGTGTATAGAAAATCATATCCAAAGAAGACAAAGGTTAGTCCCAAAACTCCCTTGATGACATTGGTCATACCTGCGCTCAGACTGGACACAACATCCATCAGCCTAAATCTAAGATCTCCCTTAAAGTATCCATAAGCGAACTCAATAACCATGAGTATGAAGATACCTGCAAGGGTGATTAAAAGCACTTTAGCATAGAGTTCCATAGAGAAGAGATTAAAGTGAATCGCTTGGTGATAAAAATAACAATCCGAAGGAGTTTTACGAAAGGTGAGGAGGCAATTAATTTGCGATTTGATTATGCGCCTTACTTCCTCGGCCCAGCCCCAAATCCCTTAGATGCTTCTTCAGTCTTAGAAGAATCAGAGATCAACATATTGAGATGGTCCATCTCTTTTTTAGTGAATGAACGCCACTTACCTACTTCTATGCCATCTATATGGATATTCATGATCCGTGTTCGCTTGAGTGTCTTGACTTCATATCCGAGGAATTCGCACATCCTACGGATCTGTCTGTTAAGGCCTTGAGTCAGTATAATTTTGAAAGTACGATCATTGATGGATGATATTTTGCACTTCTTTGTTACAGTCCCAAGGATC
>CALHUZ010000105.1 GCA_938039305.1 uncultured Saprospiraceae bacterium | reverse complement strand
GCTATTGCAAATCCACCAATTCTATTATCGAGTGCTCTTCCCGCAAACCATTTGCCATTCACTTCACCGAGCTCATCATTGAAGGTGATGATGTTGCCGATGTGAATACCCATCTTCTCCACTTCCTTAGGATTTTTGGCTCCTACATCGATAAAGATATTCTCCATCGTTGGAGCGAGGTTAGCATCTTTTCCTTTGCGCACGTGGATAGCCGGCCAGCCAAATACTCCTTTGACTATGCCTGTATCGGTATGTATGTTGACCCATTTACTTGTGGCGATCATATGGTCAGAACCACCATTGCGGATGACACTGATAAAGCCCTCTTCAGATACATAATTAACAAACCATGAGATCTCATCTGCATGTGCCTCTATGACAACAGAAAACTCCTTCTCTGGATTGATCGTACCATAAGCAGTACCATAGTTATCTTGATCCCATGAATCGATATGGGGCTTCAAGTAATCCAACCAGATTTTCTGGCCACTTGATTCTCTGCCTGTAGGTGCTGTATTGTTTAAATATTTATATAGGAATGCTTCCGTTGATTTATCCCAAATCTTCATAATAAGTGAGTATTACTTAAAGTGTTATGTTTTTCAGCGCGCAAATATGGCTTCTTAAATGTTTTGTAGTGGATATCGCTTCTGCAAATCGAATAGTTTAACAGTTTTTGTCACTCCAGGCTTGAGGATTCTTTCTCCATTCTGACAATGAATGAACCTGGCTGTCTGTGAGCGTACCCATTTCTGCTGCTGCTTGAATTAATGCGGTATAGTTTGATATAGTGAAAAAAGGACATGATGCCTTTTCAAAATTAGCTTGTGCTTTTTCCAATTCATAAGTGAATATGGCAGCAACTCCAACTACTTCAATTCCTTCCGATCGAAGGACTTCCACAGCTTCTATGCTACTTCCACCAGTTGAGATTAAGTCTTCTATAACAAGACATTTGTCTCCGGCGTTGTATTCACCTTCGATCTGATTACGAGCACCATGCTTCTTAGCGCTTGATCTGACGTATATAAACGGTAGTTCTTGATGGTCAGCGATAAGGGCCCCATGAGCGATACCAGCAGTGGCCACTCCTGCTACTTTGTCGTAAGACCATAGCGCCGCGGCCTTTTCTGCTATTGTTTCTTTGATACCAGATCTTAGGCTATGATGAGACAAGGTCATGCGATTATCGCAGTAGATCGGAGACTTTAATCCTGAGGCCCATGTGAATGGGGCATCAGGTTGAAGTTTTATTGCATTTATTTTAAGTAGTTCCTTCGCTACTTCGATTTCTGAAAGCATCTTTACACCCTAATTAGCTTGCTGGCGAATGTACAAAATATGTTACAATGAGAAGGTGATCAAATTGGCCCATATGGACCTTGAAGCTCACTTGCCTCAGACAGACAAAGAACACCTCATTGTGCATTATCCTGGTAAGGTGAAGTACATCCATAACTATCTTGATAATATCGAGAAGAATACGAAGCTTAAGTACTTGTATATTCTTTCTCCAGATGTAGAGCAATTAAAGAAAGATTTCTTCTCTCAGTTTAAAATCGTTGAAGCAGCTGGTGGCTTAGTTCTTAATAAGGAAGGTAAAGTACTCTTCATTTTTCGTCGTGGACATTGGGATTTACCGAAAGGAAAGATGGAACTTGACGAGACCAAGAAGCAGTCCGCAAAGAGAGAAGTGATGGAAGAGACGGGACTTGCGAAAGTTCAGATCATCAAAAAGTTAATTACGACATATCATATCTATCGAGGACAGTCTTCTAACAGAAGAATTCTAAAACCTACATATTGGTATTTGATGCATGCCAAAGGAAGTAAGGTTACGCCTCAGCTCGAGGAAGACATAGAGTTGTGTGAATGGAAGAAGCTCAATGCTAAGGCACTGACGCAATTAGTACCAATCTATCATAACATTAAAGATGTCATGAAGGCATATTTACATCTTGTACAAGAAGGGTAGTAGGACTTATAGTTCGCATTTTATCCCATATTCTTGAGGGATATAATGATCCCAAAGACTTCTTGTACATCCTTGTCATCAATGATCAATGAGATCTCATGAGAAGTTGATATCATTTCAACAATATTAATTCCTTTCCAAGCCAACCGTTTTAGGATGGTATAGTAGATACCGTAAGTCTCAATGTTAGCTGGTGGAAGCTTTATAGAAACCGCAGATAATCCTTGTTTGGTCATGAGCATGGCTTCTTTATCAAATATCTTCTTCACTTCATCTGATAGAGCCTCACTGCAAATAAGTGTGGTGTCATGGACCCCTTTACATGAGCTGTAGAAGTAGCTTTTGTCTTCATGAAGCAATTGTAGAAGTCGAGATTGGCATTGCAAAAGAGTATCGCTGTTGCGAAATGAAAAATCAATGAGGTTGGATCGAACAGTCACATCGCCTAGCTGATTCATAAAGCTTGAGATGGACTTGTCGATCTTTTGTCCAAGAGAAAGAGGAAGCCGTTTGATCGCCATGCCGATGGCTGCCTCTGACGTGGGTTCTCCTATCCTTTTATTGACCTTTTCAGATATCAACCTCGCTAAGGCTGAGGTGTTGACTATACCTGCATCTAAAGCCTCGGAAATAAAGGGCGACTTGTTGATTTCATCTTCGACG
>CALHUZ010000104.1 GCA_938039305.1 uncultured Saprospiraceae bacterium | reverse complement strand
CCCCATCAGATACCTCATTGACACGCGTGGCTCAATGTTACTAAAACTTGCGATTGTGCCACCATCTCCCACATCTACAGTCGACTGTACATTTACTAAGTCTCTGATTAAGAAAGGGTCGTAAGTATTATAACTTCCTGGACCAATATTCTTGAACGTAGAGTACCGAGCGCCATAAGACAAAGCCAACTTGCCCAGTGTGATATCGTGTTGCAAGAAAAAATCGACGCTTCTTCCCTTTTCAGATGCGACCGTCTTTTCGTTCACATCAGAGTTCTCGTCCAATGGTGCTATGTCTCCAGGGGCGATTGTTACATCCTTTGCGAAAGCTCCTACAGTTATACTATTCTCAGGGCTGAGATAGTAGTCCACTTGTAGGTTGGCACTTTGATCATTTATCCCAGATGTATAGTCAAAATTCCCAGCAAAGGATAAGTCCTTAACAGAGAAATCATAAAGACTAACAGCCAAACCAGCTTTTATAAAAAGTTTAGTACTTGGAGCGAAATTCCAATTAAGTGTCCCTAATCTATTCTCCCAACCAAATTGGTTTTCTCCAAGCAAATTGAAATTATCTCTACTATTATACAAACCAATTTCCAGCTTACTTTTATCAGACATTCTGTATGTCGAAAGAAGATTTAGATCATAAAAATCCGCTGCACTATTGCTCAGTTCTGGATCATTCACACTTCCCAACAACCAATTAGCATAAGAAACCCTACCACCGACCATAACAGATAGCTTATCCTTAATAACAGGTCCACCTGCTGAAAACTTAGAGGCTATAGTTCCAAGAGACGCGGTCCCTGACCACTTATTAAAATCTCCAGTTTTATAATCCATACTTATGATCGAAGATGCTCTACCCCCATATTTGGAAGGTATGCCTCCTTTATAAATCGTTACATTATTAATGAAGTCCGAATTAAACGCAGATAAAAACCCAAACAAATGAGAAGGGTTATAAATCGGTGCTCCTCCGAGCAACAAGAGATTTTCATCAGCTCCCCCTCCACGTACATTGACACCTGAGGATGCTTCCCCTACTGATATAACTCCTGGGAGTAAGACCAGAGATTTCAGAACATCAACTTCTCCTATAAATGGAGGCAAGCCTTCTATCGCAGCCACAGAAAGTCGGGACACTCCCATTCTTACTGACTCAAGATTTTGCTTTGGATCCGATCCTGTTATAACTATCTCATCTAATTGATCTAAAGTCGCTTCTAATTTAAAATCAAGATTCCCGCCACCTGTGATATCAAGTATATACTCTTGCGTTTCATAACCTATATAGGATACTCTTATTTTATAAATACCAATAGGTACTTGCATATTGTAATCTCCCTTTTCGTCAGTCGAGCTTCCAATGTTAATCTTAGATATGAAAATGTTCGCACCAATTAGATCCTGACCAGTGGATCCATCGGATATCGAACCGACTAATTCACATACGCTGTCGATTCTTGGCCCATCAGCAACTTTTAAAGTGTCCTGTGATGTAAGTGACGAACTTGTCATTCCCACACCCATGAATAGCATCATTAAAAAACTCCTAACTATGTATTGTCTCATGCCGTTCATCTTAAAATTGATCAGGAGTTAATTTCCAGATATTCATCGAGCTATTTCCATCAAATGCGTTAGATCGCAGAACATAGACATCACCGTCTTCAGTCCACGTCGCGGTATTAGAAGCTTTAAAAGCTCCTTCAAACACATTTTTTCTCTTGATTGAAAAATCTAAAAGATCTAATTCTACAATAGATCGTCGAGAGTTGAATAATCCAATAAATGCTTTGTCTCCGACTACTTGTGCAAATCCTTCTGTGGCAATGTTTCCTGGATACTCCCCTACTTGAGACCAGCTTTTATTTTCAGGATCAAATTGACGAATGACATTCTCAGAGTCTATATAATATCCCTTTCCTTGATAAGTAAAAGAAATGAAGTCAGAAGACCCTATGATTAACTGCCCTTCAAGTGTTGACCAAGTCTTGGTGACACGGTTGTATTCTAATGACTTAGAGTTGGATGAACCACTTTCATTCTTACCTCCAAACACAAACAGTGATTCCCCAAAAGTAAATGCGAAGCTTTTGTATAATGCGAATGGCAAATCTCCTTCCTTCTCAATGACACCATTTTCAATTTTGTAGAATTCTGTTGCCCTAACATTTCTTCCTTCTCTATCCAAAGCCCCTGAACCAAAAAAAGGCCAAGAGGCAAAACCGCCCACTAAACTTCTTCCTTCAAATGGCACTTGACTCCATTCATCTGAAGATTTATCGAGTAGAAAGACCTTAGAATTCAAGTTCATATTGAATAGATGATCTCCTAAACCAAATAATACAAAGTCATCATTTTCCATCATGATGGGTGTAGCATATACTTCATCATTCAGAGGAAATGCACCCAAAGACTCCCACATACCAGCCACATATTCGAAAGGGACATTAAAAGTATTAGAAACACCCTGAGAACTGACGGAAATGTCCATTAAAGGGTTGCCACTATTTGAAGGTATCAGTGCTGTAATTATCGACTCCGCAACTATCTTGACAATCTGAGCTTCTTTTTCACCAAAGAACACTTTTGTGTCATTAGTAAAATTCGCTCCTACAATCGTCAGCTCTTCACCAATAGCTGCAACAGCAGGTGAGAAATCTGTTATAGCAGGTTTGAGCGATGTGAACATTTTTACTTCCGAACGAATTTCCCCTTCTCCTGTGAGTGCATAGGCCACTACCCAATACCTTGTGTCAGGTGTCAACATATCAAAAGATCCTACAAATCTTCCTGGCACATCTTGATCGCCAAGACTTATTGTTATAGGATTAGTTAATGCTTCGTTCTCAGCTATAATAAAGCCATGATCGGAAGCATCAATCTTTGTCTGGCTGATGATCCGCCCGGTCAATACAAGTTGCTCTGAGGAAAGATAGACTACATCTTCTTGTAATACTTTGATATCATCTGAAATAGTTGGTTCGCAGCTGAATTGCAAAAAGATGATTGAGAGGAATATGGTATTCCTGATGAAGTGATTCCTCATAGATAAAATTATACCTTTTATAACGTAAATATTGCTCTTGGTGCTGCCTATGAGCAGCCTTAAGAAATCCTGCCCCAACTCTGATGTTTTGTCTTGAGTCTTTCAAGATACATCTTCGTATTATATAACTCAGGTGCTTCAAGAAGCGGATCTTCTGCAAGCAATTCTATTGCAAAATGCCGAGCAGTCTGCATGATCTTCACATCACTTGCGATATTAGCAATTTTAAGATCCAATACACCACTTTGCTGGGTACCTTCTAAATCTCCAGGACCACGTAGTTTCATATCCACTTCTGCTATCTCAAATCCATTGTTCGTTCTACACATGGTTTTGATTCGCTCCTTCGCATAATGAGTCAATTGAGGCTTCGTCATCAAGATGCAATATGATTGCTCTGCTCCCCTACCCACTCGTCCCCTAAGCTGATGCAATTGTGAGAGTCCAAACCGAGCCGCGTTCTCGATGATCATAATAGACGCATTCGGTACATTAACACCCACTTCTATAACTGTAGTAGCTACCATAATTTGTGCTTTCCCTGATACAAAGCGTTGCATCTCCATGTCTTTATCTGCAGCCTTCATTCTTCCATTGACAACAGCAATTTGATATTCTTGTAGCGGAAAATAATTCAGTAACTCTTCATAACCCTGCTGCAGATTTTCAAGATCAAGTGTAGCAGATTCTTCAATAAGCGGATAAACAATATACACCTGATGCCCTATAGCGATCTCTTCTTTCATGAACTTAATGATGCGCATGCGATCACGTTCCGTCTTATGTACCGTATTGATGGGTTTCCTTCCTGGTGGCAACTCATCTATAACAGACACTTCAAGATCACCATAAGTGGTCATAGCCAAAGTACGAGGTATCGGAGTCGCTGTCATCACTAAGATATGCGGTGGTCTATCTTTATTTTTTGTCCAAAGTTTTGCTCTCTGAGCTACACCAAATCTATGCTGCTCATCCGTCACAGCCAGACCCAATTTTTTAAATTGTACTGGATCTTCCAATATAGCATGGGTGCCAATTAGAATATCGATATGACCATCTTTTAAAAATCTAAAGAGCTCCCTTCTAACTTTCCCTTTTACAGAACCAGACAAGAACGCTATATGTATCCCAAGGCCTTTTAGACTTTCAGTTATCGAAGTGAAGTGCTGTTGTGCTAATATCTCTGTTGGTGCAAGCAAGCAAGCTTGATAGCCATTATCTAGAGCGATTAGCATAGACATCAAAGCAACTATAGTTTTACCACTTCCGACATCCCCTTGCAATAAGCGATTCATCTGACGCTCGCTTCCCATGTCAGCACGTATCTCTTTAATGACTCTCTTCTGTGCTCCAGTTAATTCAAATTCTAATTTCTCTTTAAAGAAGCGATTAAAGAAATTTCCTACTTTTTCAAATACTAATCCTTTGAACTTGAGTTCACGTGTCTTCTTAACTTGAAGGATACGTAATTGCAAAAAGAATAATTCTTCAAATTTTAATCTATTAGAGGCATGAGATCTTTCAGTATCGTTCTGCGGAAAGTGGATCCATTTATAAGCTTCATATGCATTACAAAGTTTTAACATGGCCATAATCTTAGGCGGAAGCACTTCTATAAAATGAGACGGTCTAAGTATATTGAATATATGCTGCACAATATTGCGCCTTGCTCGCATGCCAAGACCTCTTCGCGTCAATGCATCCGTTGATGCGTATACAGGCAGGAAAGCGGCTTGCTTCTCAGCCTTACTGGCTAATTCCATTTCAGGATGAGGAATTGAACGCTTACCTCTGTAGGCATTTATTTTGCCATACAAGATATATTCATGATTTACCTTGAGTGTATCCGCGATCCACTTAGCTCCTTGAAACCAGGTTAACTCTATGATACCTGATGGATCTTTGAACATACCAGTTAAGCGCGATCGCCCCTTACCTTTTACTTTTTTGAGTGAGACCAAGGTTCCTTTCAACTGTACACTATCTCCTCCACGTACATCCTTCAGAAGAGAAAAGACGGATCTATCATCATATCTAAACGGAAAGATATTGATCATGTCTTCGATCGTTGACACACCTAACTCCGCTTTTAGCAATTGAGCTTTAGCCTCGCCAACTCCTTTGACAAATTCTATCTTCTGCTTTAGCGGATTATGAGCCACAGCCATATCCTCAAAAGTAATTGATATCAGAGAACTTATGATAAGACTTCGGGGTTAGTCTTATCTAATCCAGTACCTTTATATCATGGAAACAAGGAGACAAAAACAAGTCGGCGCACTGATACAGCGTAATTTCAGCACTGTTCTACAGCAAGAGGGATCATACCTCTATGGTACTCAAGCCCTTGTCTCTGTGACTCACGTCATTATGTCTCCTGATTTAGGCTTGGCAAAGATCTATGTCAGCGTCTGGAATATTGAGAACAAACAAGCCGTGGTACTTCAAATGGATCAAGGTAAAGCCCGTCTCAAAAAGCTACTTTCTGAGAGAATAAGAAAGCATGTCCGTAGAATACCTCGCATCGACTTCTATATCGATGAGACGCTCGATGAGATCGAACATGTTGAGCATATTTTTGATAAGATAAAAGGAACATCCCAATCTGATCAAGAGGAATAATACAGTCAGGAAGAAATAGGCTTCTAAGGTAGAACCCTGCTAAATGAGTTATCTAAGGGCTTTTAGTAGATCGACTTGAGAAGGATCAATCGTAGCCATAACATTATAAACTTGTCTTTGCTCAGACTTGATACTGTTCTTGAATACTTCAAGGACTTCTTGTCTCTTAGCATTACTCCACATCTGTATGACCATAGCATTTCGATATAGGTCACTTACTTGCCCGATGGCTTTAATCGAGCTGAGCATGACTGCTTTACTGCTATTGATGTCTCCTCCCATTTTATCCAATCCATTGCGATGATAATCATAAGTAGCTTGACGCATTTTTCTGACTCTTGGATTAAGCTTATTTTCGATTAACCAATAGCGATTTCGCTCACTTCCTGAAGAAGTCCAACTTCTATCACCCGCACTTGCAGGTACATTGTTGATTATATTTTGAGCAATCTTAAAGTATGGATCACCTCCCATAGAACTGAAAGTATCATAGTCATACCCGAGTATTATGTAGGCATAATAAGTCAATATCGAAGAAAGGTTGTCGGTGTAGTTACCTTGGTTGTTGAGTATAGGATTCAATTCTTCATACGAGAATGTGACATCCTTATCTACGTGATTAAGCAGTGGCGTCGTATAGTTGCTTTGATACACTGGACGACCTGAATTCACATATATGTCCGCTACGAAAACGTTAGCACTGAGGTCCTTTTTGATATTGATCTGCATAGAGCATTCTATGCGTTCTTCTCTCTCGAAGTTATCTTCGGTCCAAAGGGTCTGATTGTAAAACTCTCGGATTTCATTTTCCAATTTCTTCAGCGTCTTTTCATCTGCTGTTGCCAGTGCAGGATACTTCACCTCTATATCCATGACCAACTCTTGAGCCTCAGCCAATGGCATGATCCCAAAACATAGAACTACTAATAGTAATCGAATTAACATAGTTGCTTATTTGGTTGTCAACGGTACTATGGTATCCATTATATCTGCAGCAACAGCTCTTTTGCTTTTTAGCGGATATGATTGTGAAGTTCCACCTCGCTGATATATGGTTACCTTATTAGTATTGTGCTTGAATCCAGCCCCTTTATCCTTCAACGAGTTAAGAACGATTAAATCAAAGTTTTTCTTGTCCAGTTTACGCTTTGCGTTGACTTCTCCATTATTCGTTTCGAGTGCAAAACCAACATTGATTTGATCCTTTCTTTTTAGATCACCCATCTGAGCTGCTATATCCGGAGTTCTTTTCAAGGCAATATCCATATCACCTGCCTTCTTTTTTATTTTAATATCACTGGTATTTTCAGGTGTATAGTCAGCCACCGCTGCAGCAAATATGGCTATATCGCTCGAGGCAAATATTTCGCGACAAGCTTCATACATCTCTTGAGCCGAAGATACATTTGTGGTTCTAATGGCAGGGTGCGAAGCTTTAAGAACAGTTGGGCCTAATATCAGATCTACACTTGCTCCTCTTGACACACACTCTTCAGCGAGCTCTATGCCCATACGACCTGTACTATGATTACTTATATATCTAACAGGATCAATGGCCTCTCGAGTAGGACCAGCCGTGATCAAGACTTTCTTTCCTGCGAGGTCAGCTTTTTTTTTTGAATGGCTATTTAAAAAGGCTACAATATCCTCTGGCTCTGCCATCCTTCCTTCTCCAACTAATCCACTTGCCAGTTCACCATGGCCTACAGGGATCATATGGTTGCCATATGATTGTAGTTTCTTGATATTTGATTGAGTGGCTGGATGTTTCCACATATCCAGATCCATCGCTGGAGCAAAAAAAACAGGGCATTTAGCACTTAGATAAGTAGCGACAATCATGTTGTCTGATTGACCAGATGCCAGCTTAGATAGAGTCGTAGCAGTAGCCGGAGCGATGACAAAGGCATCAGCCCACAGGCCCAACTCTACATGATTATTCCAATTAGTATCATCTATGAGTTCGATGATTACGTCATTCTTAGACAGCGTAGAAAAGCTCAATGGTGCAACGAAAGCGGTTGCTGCGGGTGTCATAATAACCTTGACCTCATTACCAGCCTTGACTAATAGACGGACTAATGCAAGGGACTTATAGGCAGCGATACTGCCCGTTACACCCAGTATGATCTTGTTCATCAGAATAGTATTACTACTCTACTTCTTTTTCTTCTGAAACTATCTTCGTCACTTCTAACTTGTCATCAAGAAACTCCTCGATAGCGATAAGTGTAGGATTAGGAAGCTTCTCATAAAACTTAGAAATCTCGATCTGCTCCTTGTTCTCTTGTATCTCTTCGATACGATCAGTAACAATGGCAAACTCTTCAAGCTTTCCTTGTAGCTCATGCTTAATATCAACATTCAGCTTACTTGCTCTGAGCTCTATGATAGATATCGACTCATATATATTTTGAGTCGTAGCAACTATTGCTCCGATATCTCTCGCCTTAATATTAGGGTCAAGTCCTTGTACTCTTGTTTTTATATCAGCCATTTTGAATCGTTTTAATTTCTGCTTCGCATTTAGTTTTGAATGTGACAATCTCATCTGAATGAGCCTCGTCGCTATGTCGCTTGAGATATGCTTCACATCTCTCAATAGTCTTTCTAAATCTTTCTTCTTTCTTACTGTATATAGAATTGTCAGCCCAATCTTTACTTGACTTCGCTATGATATACCTTGCTTCTTCAGAATGCTGCGAATCAGGAAAGTCCTTGAGCATGTTTTCAAGACTCGTTATAGCAGAACTATAGTTTCGAGTATTGTAATACATTTTACCTGACTCAAATGCCTTGAGCTCCATCTTCAATCTCAGGTTATCTATATATCCATTGCACTCAGCTATCTTCTCACTACTTGGGTAGGCATTTATAAACATCTGAAAAGCATCGATCGCTGCTTGGCTATCAGACTGATCTAACTGATGTCTCGGGCTTAGCTTATAGTATGATATAGCGCTTAGAAATAGAGCTTGTTCTTTCCTTGGGCTTGACGTATAGGTCGTCGCAAAATTCTTAAAGTAATGAGAGCTTAAGACATGACTACCATTGAGGTAGTGACCATGAGCAAAATTGTATGCTATCTCCTCGGCTTCGGACTTCCCTCTATATGAAGGAATGATCATCTCATAGAGTATATTCGATCTATTATACTCGCCTTCTTCATAGTACTTCTTAGCTGCCTCAAACATTGCTGCGGAATCGCCTGAGATCCTGAGTTTTTCAAACTCTGATCTACAACTCATGACAAGCATGATACCTATCATAAAGAAGGTCTGAACTACTATTCTCTGCATAAGCGCGCAAAATTAGGTTATTTAATGAGAGGACACAATTATGAACGTCCGTAAATCAATCTTTGGAGGTATCTATACCCCTTCTTAAGGCAGTATTAACCTTTAACCTCCAAAAAATGAAGGAACAAACGAAAAAAGGACCTCTAAGCCGAAGCCAGAAGTCCTTTTATCTATTATATCTGTGACATGAATTACATCATACCACCCATACCACCACCTGGAGGCATCGGAGGCATAGCTGGTCCTTCTGACGGCTTATCGCTGATGACAGCTTCAGTCGTTAAAATCATACCTGCTATAGATGCAGCATTTTCAACTGCGATACGAGTTACTTTTGTAGGATCGATTACTCCAGCCTTCTTAAGATCTTCGTACTTATCAGTCTTTGCGTTGTATCCATTAGATCCTTTAGCCTTCTGTACAGCTTGAAGTACTACTGCACCATCGACACCAGCATTCTCAGCTATTGTACGCAGTGGGTACTCAAGTGACTTTTTCACTATCTGGATGCCCATGTTCTCATCTTCATTCTCACCTTCAAGCTTTGCTAAGACAGTCATCGCTCTTACAAGTGCAACACCACCTCCAGTAACAATACCTTCTTCAACTGCTGCTCTTGTAGCATGAAGTGCGTCATCCACTCTATCCTTCTTCTCCTTCATCTCAACCTCAGTAGATGCACCAACATAGAGTACAGCAACTCCGCCAGATAACTTAGCAAGTCGCTCCTGAAGCTTCTCACGATCGTAGTCCGATGTAGTAGTCTCAATCTGCTGCTTGATCTGGTTGATTCTTGCCTTAATAGCAGCCTTCTTACCAGCGCCGTCTACGATAGTTGTGTTGTCCTTATCCACAGTGATCTTCTCAGCTGTACCAAGGTGCTCTAATTCAACTCCATCAAGCTTATATCCTTTCTCCTCAGAGATAACAGTACCTCCTGTTAGGATAGCGATATCCTCAAGCATTGCTTTTCTTCTGTCTCCAAAACCTGGAGCCTTAACTGCAACTACTTTAAGTCCACCTCTTAATCTATTCACAACAAGAAGACCAAGCGCTTGGCTTTCAACATCTTCTGCGATGATCAATAGAGGCTTACCTGCACCTGCAGCCTTCTCAAGAATAGGAATGATATCAGCTGTGTTAGATATCTTCTTATCATGGATAAGTACAAGAGGACTCTCATACTCAGTCTTCATATCCTCCGCGTTAGTCACAAAGTATGGAGATAGATATCCTCTATCAAACTGCATACCCATCACTTCCTCTACGTAAGTATCTGTTCCTTTTGCTTCTTCAACAGTGATCACACCGTCTTTGCTTACACGCTTCATAGCATCTGCTATCAACTCTCCGATCTCATCGTCGTTGTTAGCTGAGATAGAACCGACTTGCTTTACTTTGTCAAAGTCGTTGCCTATGATTGTGCTTTGCTTCTTCAAGCTCTTTATAACTGACTCTTTTGCCTTATCAATTCCTCTTTTGAGGTCCATTGGGTTAGCACCTGCAGCTACATACTTCATACCTGCACCAACCATTGCCTGAGCAAGAACTGTTGCTGTAGTTGTACCATCACCTGCAAGATCAGCAGTTTTAGAGGCTACTTCCTTCACGAGCTGCGCGCCCATGTTCTCTACAGTGTCCTCTAACTCTATTTCTTTAGCTACTGTAACACCATCCTTTGTTACTTGAGGAGCACCAAAGCTCTTCTGGATAACAACATTTCTTCCTTTAGGTCCTAATGTTACTTTAACAGCATTTGCTAGAGCATCAATACCCGCTTTCATGCGACCACGTGCTTCTGAATCAAAAAATATTTGTTTAGCCATTATATTCTCTATTTTGAATCTTTAGTAAATAAGTTGATTAACCGATAACGACAAGAATGTCATCTTCTCTCATGATAAGATATTCTTTGCCATCATATTCTAACTCCTGACCAGCATACTTTCCGTAAAGGACAGTATCACCTTTCTTAACAGTTAGCTTTTCGCCATCCTTTCCAGGGCCAACAGCAATGATTTTTCCTTTTTGAGGCTTCTCCTTAGCAGTATCAGGAATGATGATACCACCACTGGTCTTCGCATCTGCTGGAGCAGGCAAGACCACTACTCGATCATTAATAGGTTTTAGACTCATAGTTTGATTTATTTAAGTGCTTAGTTTAGTAAATGTTGTAAGACAAGCTATAACATCAGTTATCATACCAATGCCATTATATCTGTCATATTAGCAGTTGACCTGCCATGAATTCATATTGAAAGAACTAAACCGCTGTAAAAGCAGAAAGTATGGCAGTCAATTAGCCTGTAGGTAAAGAATCTAAAGGAACGATTGTTCCTCCGATACCAGATTGCATCTTAACCAAGATGGCAGTAACGATACATAAGGCAAATAAAGCAATAGCTAAACCCCAAGTGATCTTCTCAACAAGATCAGTTGATTTAGCAGCACCAAACATTTGGCTCGCCCCAGATCCTCCAAAGGTAGAATCTAATCCACCTCCTTTAGGGTTCTGGATAAGAACGACTACAATAAGTAAGATGCAAACAAGGGCAACAAGAACAGTAAATAAGGTGATCATAAAGCTTTTACCTTTTCAATTTGAGCCGCAAAGAAAGAACTTTTTTGCGGATATTTCAATATAAGAAGCTCGTACATCTCTATTGCACGACGATAGTGCCCTTGAGATACGAGTAGTTCAACCAATGGTTCAGATGCTAAAGCTTTCTCCTTTAATTGGATCGGCGTCCCTTCATCTTCAGATTCTGCCTCTAATGCTTGCAAGCCAGCTAACCAAGTTGAGAATTCGCTTTCTTCTTCTTTATCACCAAGAACAGGTACAGATGAAGTCTTTTTTTCTGATTTAGCGGGTGCCTCCTTTTCAGTATTCTCTTTAGTCAACTCATTAACATCTTCCTTACTCAGCTCTTCAATAGGCTTAGTCGCTTCTTCTACCTCAGCCGGAGTAGCATGATCTGTTAAGCCCATAACTTCGTCTGATACTCCATGACCCGTTGTGATAATCGGCAATTCTTCCTTTGGTTCATCCACCTGTTTATCAACATCCCCATCTCCACCTTTGAGAACCAACTGCTTAAAATCTTCAATTGATCTAATCGTATGATCAGGATTAGCATTGGAGATGATAGCCATGGTATTAGCTCGCTCGGCAAGGTGATCTTCAGACGATTCTATTGCGAGCTTTTGAGCTAACAACCTCTGTACAAGTCCAGCGTAAGGAACCTCCGCAGCCCAGGCGATCATCTCCTCTTCACTAATCGTATGAAGTAGTGAAGGGTCGTTAAGATATTCTATGAGCTTACGTCTTGCCATATTACCAACTAGTGAACGCCTTATTAAAGATATCATTGGTGATTTGATCAAAAATCTTCTCTATCAACTCATCTTGAACATCTGTCAATATCTCACCACTTTCAAAATCCTCAAAAAATGAAAAGGTCTGGGTCCAATTATCTTCTTCGTCTTGATTACTTATGTAATCAACATTTACAGAAATGTTTAAGCGATTAAGAGAACTACCGAATTCCGTGACATTGGCATTATCAGATATCCGCTCAGGCGCTACGGACGTTACAGAAAACGATGTAATGGTACCTGAAAATTCAATATCTGGAACATCTTCACTATAATCTAATCGAGAGTTTCTTGTTACAAGATCTTTAAGTTCATCACTAAATCTTTGCCCAATATCTGGTGGAGCATTACCAACTCCATTTTGAAATTGCTCTACAAAATATGACGTCACTGTAGGCGGAATAGAAATACCTTTAAATCCAATAGAACAAGAACTAACCATAACAATAGCCACCACAGTTAGCGTCCAAAATGTAGACTTCAAGATCATCCTACATACCATAGTTCTTGATTTTACGGTAGAGTGTCCTTTCTGAGATACCCAGTTCTGATGCTGCCTCTTTTCTTCTTCCATTATGCTTTTTCAAAGCCTTGGAGATCATGCTTCGCTCCATACTTTCTAAAGAAAGATTATCATCTACTATCTCACTTTCATCATACTCTTCTCGATCTATAAGAACAGGAGTATCATGTACGGGTTCATCATCATAAAAGTGTCTATCGGGCTGTCTTCCAGATTCTTCCATCACTTTAGTCAACGAAGTAGATTCATTATAAATCTCTCTTGGCGCCATGGTGCCCGTGTTTAACTTAAGTGGCTTAAGACTTTGTACATTAGAAACTTCCAGATCATTGTTTCTAATTAACTCAACGATCAGAGACTTGAGGTCGTTGAGATCATTTTTCATGTCAAATAAGACCTTATAAAGAATCTCTCTTTCATGGAAATCACTCTCCCCATTTTTTCTAATCTGTGGTAAGTTTCGATTAGTGATGGAAGGTAGAACGTCAATCAATTTTTCAGAAGTAATATGTTTTTCCTCTGAAAGGATAGAAAGTTGCTCTGCCACATTTCTAAGCTCTCGGATGTTTCCCGGCCATGCATAATTAACAAGTAGTTCTTTAGCTGTAGGATCCAACAATACCGGATCGGTGCGGTACTTGTCCGCTATATCTAAAGTAAACTTCCTAAAGATCATGTAAATATCATCTCTCCTTTCTTTTAACGAAGGAACGATGATCGGAACTGTATTTAATCTATAGTATAAATCCTCTCTAAACTTTCCTTGACGGACTCGTTCCAGCAGATCAACATTAGTAGCTGCAACTACTCTTACATCCGTCTTCTGTACAACGGAAGATCCAACTCTAATATATTCTCCCGACTCAAGCACTCTAAGCAAGTAAGCTTGAGTATCTAAAGGCATCTCTCCTATCTCGTCGAGAAATATAGTACCCCCTGAAGCTGTTTCAAAATACCCTTTACGATCACCTGTAGCACCCGTAAATGCTCCCTTATCGTGACCGAATAATTCAGAATTTATAGTGCCTTCTGGAAGGGCACCTGTGTTAATTGCTATAAAAGTGTTGTGCTTGCGGGAGCTGAGCTGATGTATGATTTTAGATATTACTTCCTTACCAACCCCACTCTCTCCTTGGACCAATACAGTAAGATCAGTATGCGCTACGCGCATGGCTTTACTGAGGGCTCTATCGAGCTGTTCTGATCTTCCTATGATCCCAAACCGTTGCTTTACACTTTGTATATTCAAATTTGTGTTTTCTCGTTTTCTAATTTCACTTGACGCTTACACTATATCAGGACGGTTATTTTACAATGTTTCCTTTCAAAGTTGCACTTGTTATCTCATCGACATGAACATGACAATAATCACCAGGCTCAAAGCCATCTAACTTTGGAAATACAATCACCTTATTTTGATCATTTCTTCCTTTAAATTGCAATTCAGATTTTTTAGAATTTCCTTCTATCAATACCTTAAATGTTTTTCCTAAATCTCGCTGATTAGACTTTAAGGATTCTTCTTGTTGTACATCTACAATCTCAGCAAGTCTGCGCTTCTTCACTTCTAATGGAATATCGTCTTCGTACTTTCTCGCCGCTAATGTCCCAGGGCGCTCAGAGTAGTAGAACATATAGGACATCGTATATTTTGCCCACGTCACCATTTCAATTGTCTCTTGATGTTCCTCTTCAGTCTCTGTACAGAATCCAGTTATAATATCAGATGAAATCGCACAATCAGGTATGATTCTATATATGCTTTCTACACGCTCTTTATACCACTCTTTATCGTAAGTACGGTTCATCAATTGAAGTACTCTCGAGCTACCTGATTGAACTGGAAGATGAATGTAATTGCAAATGTTCTCATACTTCGCAACTGTATGGAGCACATCGTCAGTCATGTCTTTGGGATGAGAAGTTGAAAATCTCACCCTCAGATCTGGATGCACATCTGCAACTAATGCAAGTAGCTCTGCAAAGCTTACATTTTCTTCATTTTCTGGATGCTGCCACTTGTATGAATCTACATTTTGCCCAAGCAACATAACCTCCTTATATCCCTTATCGAATAAGTCTTGAGCCTCAGCGACTATCGTAAATGCAGATCTACTACGCTCTCTTCCACGAGTGAAAGGTACTACACAAAAGGAGCACATGTTATCACAACCTCTCATGATAGAGATGAATGCAGTGATACCATTGCTTCCCAATCTTAGAGGTGATATATCAGCATAAGTTTCCTCACGCGAGAGCAAGACATTGACTCCCTTATTTCCTTCTTCTGCGCCTGCTACAAGACCCGGTAAGTCTCTATAAGCATCAGGACCTACAACGATGTCTACAATCTTCTCTTCATCAAGAAACTTAGACTTCAAGCGCTCTGCCATACAACCTAAGACACCGATCACGAGCCCAGGCTTGTGCTTCTTCACCTTATTGAATACTGAAAGTCTTTGGCGAACATTCTTCTCTGCCTTTTCTCGGATGGAGCAAGTATTAATCAATATGAGGTCTGATTCCTCCATTATGCGAGTGGACGCATAGCCACTACTGGCCATCACTGATGCTACTATCTCAGTATCACTGAAGTTCATAGCACATCCATAACTCTCTATATAAAACTTCTTAGTCGCAGCTTCAGATGGATTTTCTAGTGACAATACTTCGCCTTGCCTATCTTCCGAAAGTGGCGTGTTATGCCCAGTTTTCAGCTCATCTCGAATATCCTCTATCGTCGGGTTATTATTATACATACTGTCGTCGTCTTCTTAATTCTTAGCTATTGATATTGCTTGTGATAAGCGAAGATAAGACAATCCCTAATGTCATGTGACATTATGTCAGGTATTAAACGAATGGTAGAAATAGCTATCCTTATGGAAATACTTGTAATCATCTCAATCTTCGTTTACTTTGCCCACGATGATTAAAAAGATGGAGGATCGAATCAAATTAAGACCGGTGATATCGAGTATCGATATAGATAGGGAGATGACTGAAGATGAGGCGTTTCAGAATATGACGCTTAGGCCTATACTGAAGATGCAACATGAGCTGTTTATAGCCTTTGTTAAATCAGAGATCCTTAAAAAGAAGAATAAATACTATCAAATTAAGGCTGAAGAAAAAGAAGCGTACCTCACTCAGCTCTTGTTTCGCAATACAAAGAATGCCAATCTGCTTAGAGGAATGGTGCTTGGGCATTTCACTGTGACGGAGTATGAGTATTATAGTCAGAACCAAAAGGCCGTAAACAAACGCATCACAAGCATGCTCAGCAAGCGCATCATAGATAGTCGTTCAGAATATGCCGATGAGTCAAGATAGTGACAACCATGAATCGGTATTAGGTCAAAAACCTTTGCCTGAGTGCCGGTCTGAACATCGTCATTTCATCATTCACAAGCCCTTTGGGTTTCTCAGTCAATTCAAACTTGAGGATAACCGAAAGAAGAAACTCTTGGGAGAGTTGGGCGACTTTCCAGAAGGTACAATGTCTATCGGGCGATTGGACAAAGACTCTGAAGGACTATTGCTCTTGACAACAGATGGTAAAGTCAGTTATGATATCTGCAGCGGCAAGGTAGAAAAGGAATACTACGCTCAGTTGGATGGTGACATAACAGATGAGGCACTTGAGACAATGAGAAATGGTGTAGAAATAGGATTTGAAGGGGTGCGCTACATGACGAAAAAATGCAAGGCTTCTTTACTTGACCCTGAGCCATCATTTCCTCCAAGAATTAAAAAAATCAGGGATGACCGTCATGGGCCTACATCCTGGGTCTCGATCATTCTAAAAGAAGGAAAATATCGCCAAGTCAGAAAAATGACTGCTGCTGTAGGTTTTCCGACCTTAAGATTATTCCGAGTAAGGATTGGAAAGATCAAGCTTGGTGAGATGCCTGCAGGCGAAGTCAAGGAAGTATCAAGATTAGAATATAATGACTTAGAAAATTAGTCTGTGGAGGTTATATTTGCGAAAGCGCCATCATGGTTATAGAAGTACCCGATATATCATCACTCAGCAAAGTGACTACTCATCTAATCTCGCTGATGAATGAGTACAAAATATTCTTACTCTCTGGCGATCTGGGTGCAGGTAAAACGACACTAGTCAAACAATGGATGCAAGACTGTGGTATAAAGGAACCAGTGAGTAGTCCAACCTTCTCGATCATCAATGAATATCGAGGTTCGAATAAAACTGTCTTTCATATGGACATGTATCGGCTAAAGGAGATTGATGAAGCTTACAATATAGGTTTTGAAGAATATCTTGATAATACCACCGCTACAAAGATCATCGAATGGCCAGGATTGATCCTTGATCTGATAAATGACGACTATGTGAATGTCAAAATATCGGTTAAAGATGAGATAAGAATCTTCTCCTGTGAAATGATCACGCAGTAAGCCTCAGGCAACAATGAAGATTAAAAACTATCTTCACTAGCAATAAACAACGTATCATAAATCAAATCATTAGGTTAATATGTCGGGAGGCGATAAGTATAAATTTTCCAGTTTTTTTGCCAAAGGCCACTACGAAACTCAAGTAGAGACGCTCGAAGTCCGTACAAAAGGAGAAGGTCTATCCCTCGGAGTGCCTAAGGAGAATCACTTTGGAGAATGCCGGGTAGCACTCGTACCTAACTCTATAAGGTCATTAGTCGGATATGGACATAAAGTAATCGTAGAATCCAAAGCAGGTGTCAATTCGCAATTCAATGATGAACACTTTGCCAATGCTGGAGCGGATGTCACCTCAGATAGAAAGAAAGTATTTAGTGCTGCTATAGTTGTAAAAAGTGCACCTCCTACTCTTGAAGAACTCGACCTCATGTCGGAGGGACAGATTCTAATTACGCCGCTTCAACTGCCGCTGATATCTAAAGAATATATTGACAAACTTAAATCAAAACGCATCACTGCCATCGCGATGGAGCATCTTCGCTATGAGGATGGGTCATTTCCAGTTGTTAGAATCATGAGTGAGATAGCCGGAAGAATGGCCATCATGATAGCCTCTAACTTACTCGGCAATACAGCTGGCGGAAGAGGAATCATGCTGGGTGGTGTCTCTGGAGTGCCGCCTGCTAAAGTGGTCATACTTGGAGCAGGTGTCGTAGGCGTTCATGCCACTCGAACTGCTTTAGGACTAGGAGCTTCTGTAAGAATATTTGATAATGACATTTATAAAATCATCCGTCTACAAGATAAGATCGGTCGCCAACTTCATACTTCTTCTATCAATCCAGAATATATAGCCTACCAACTCACCAGTGCAGATGTCGTCGTCGGAGCAATACACTCTAAGACTGGTAGATGCCCCATACTCGTAACGGAAGAGATGGTTAGCAATATGAAGAAAGGGTCTGTCATCATGGATGTCAGTATCGATCAAGGCGGTTGCTTTGAGACCTCAGAGATAACGAGCCATCAGCGTCCGACTTTCGTCAAATATGGAGTCACACACTACTGTGTACCTAACATAGCTTCTAATGTCGCGAGGACCAGCTCCATGGCCATCAGTAATATCCTTATGCCACTTCTTCTTAGAATTGGAAATGGGCAAAAGCTATCAGACATTCTATATCACTATGAAGGCATCCGCAA
>CALHUZ010000103.1 GCA_938039305.1 uncultured Saprospiraceae bacterium | reverse complement strand
TGAGACAGATGTCTTAGTGATTAATATTCCACCAGGAAGAAGAGAACAAGATGTCGTCAAGTCTTATCCTTTGCGGACCAAACTAATATTGGATCAGTTTAGAATTCCTGAGTCTATTCATGTAATATTTATTAGTTCAACAGGCGTGTATCAGTCTACAGGTGGTATTGTAGACGAGTCATTAAGTTGTCATCCCGAACGCGATTCAGGCAAAGCTGTTTTGAAAGCAGAGTCAATCATCATGGAGTTAAGTCACTCATTCACAATACTTCGGATGGCTGGATTGGTAGGAGGAGAACGACAGCCTGGTCGATGGTTCGAAGGAAAGATGGATATCCCAGGTGGTGATACACCAGTCAATATGATTCATCAAGCAGATTGTATTAGGGCGATAACTTCCGTGATATCATTGCCTGCAACTGGAGATATTTATAATCTTTGTGCAGACGAGCACCCTGTTAAAAAGGTGTTCTACGCAACTCAATCGCAAAAGCTGTCATTGGCTTCTCCAGTATTTCTTGAAGGAACAATTCCGCATAAAATCGTCGATAATGCCAAGTTTAAGGAGCAATACAATTTCTCCTACCAATATCCTGATCCAAAAAAGTTTTAAAAATATTGATTTATTATTTGCGTAACTAAATGGTTACTTATATATTTGTAGCTGAACGGTTACTTAATAATTAAATCAATCCTTATGTCTCATCAAATTGAAATAAAAAGAAAATTTAAATATCCTGTGCATCAAGTCTGGGGAGCTTTATCGAGTAAGGAGGCTTTGTCTGACTGGTTGATGGAAACAAGTGATTTTGCTCTATCTGAAGGTCATCAGTTTCAGTTTCGTACAAAACCCAGAGGAGGATTTGACGGAGTTGTACATTGTGAAATGCTTGAGTTTAAAGAACCAGAAAGCATGAAGTTTACTTGGAAGGCAAGCAATTGGCCGCAACCGACAACTGTAGTATGGAGCCTTAGTTCGATAGGGGAAAGTGAAACTTTATTGACACTTTCTCACAATGGGTTCGTTGGCATCAATGGCTGGTTTACGAAAAAAATGCTTGGCTTCGGATGGAAGAATTTGCTCGGTAAGAAATTAGAAAACTATCTTTCAGCATGAGAAGAGATCCATGGCAGGCTATAGCAGATCCGACGCGTCGGAAGATCATAGAGATACTTACGGATCAGTCTATGACGATCAGTGACATCGCTAACCGATTTGACATAAGTCGCCCTGCTATCTCCAAGCAACTGAAAATATTGGATGAATCTAATCTGATCAATATAACTCAAGAAGGTCGAGAGCGTACTTGTTCTCTCACACCTGAAGGACTTCAAGAAGTACATGACTGGGTGCTGCAATACGAGTCATTCTGGATGAAGAAATTAGATCGATTAGATGATTATCTTAGTAAGTAATGATCTCTAAGCAATCCATCCTTTGCTCTTGGCACTTTTAGAATAGTACAGCAAGAATATGGCAAATAGTATGACCACGCTTGGCATTATATAAGTCGAAGGACCGAGTGCTTTCATGATGTCGGTCATCAGATATAGATATACATTTTGCACCAGTACAGCTATGAGCGAAATGTAAAATAGTGCTATGCACCATGACTTGCGCATCAGTAATCCTATGCAACCTAAAACCCCTGACAAGACGGCTAATGCAAATACAATATAAAGCCATGGTGGCATAAGTTCATATAAGCCTCTCATTGCTTCAGGAAGGACATCACGACTTTCTGGGTTTTTCCAGAAGCTATACTCCGCAAAGAACTGGAAGCAGCCCATGAGATTCCACAGAAGTGCCACAGTTGAGACTATCCAGAAAATCGTGGGGGCTTTGTTAGTTGATTCATTCATGATTATAGAAGTTAGTTTTTGTCTAATATAACATGAAAAGTAATCTATAGGTAAACCCACATGAAGTATTGAGAGTAATTCCCCTCTGGGTATAATTTGACTGTAAATATTTGACGAAAGTCAGAAAAAGAATATTTCCTAAAAGGGAGAATGAAATGGTTTTCATATGTGAGAAGTATAATGAATAGTTATTGCGCTTTCTTATCGTATTCATGCCCCACGTCGACCATCCATGGATACTGATCCATAAATACTAACTATAATCAGGAGGAATACATATTTTCACGCCATTAAAAGACATAACACAGATATACCATGGCGGGAAAGTATAAAATGACAGGATGCGCGAGATTTGCAATCTTCTTAGTGATACTGTTGCCGATAGCATACTTCGGAGCAAAGTACCTAAGGGAATCCGGTACATGGGATAAGATCAAGGATAAGGTCGAGAATACTGAGTCTAATTCGGTCGAAAAATCAATCGAGAGCAAGCGTGAGAAGATAGACATCCCACCAGTCACAGAATCAATAACGGGGGCTGCCGATCAAGATCAATTTGATAGATTGAGAGCGGCTTATGAAGAACAAGAGTTAATTATTGCTAGGCAAGATCAAACGATCAAGGATCTTCAACTGAAGAATG
>CALHUZ010000102.1 GCA_938039305.1 uncultured Saprospiraceae bacterium | reverse complement strand
TGAGCTAACTTTTCTTTACTTGCGATATTTGGATCGATCATCGGGAGGTCAGAAATATCGGGTGCTGATTTTATAGACTGATACTCTTGTTCTTTCTGAATAGCATTTTCCGATAAAATGTCTTTTACCATGTTGATTTCTTCTTCATCTGATGGGCTTACAATTCGATCATACACCGTATCTATGTGATGGCTTACCAGTATCAGTAAGATGAATACCATCATGGCGAACCGCTGCTTTACTGGTATGTAGAATTTTGACATCACTTATTGCTTTTGTTTTCGGTGACTTTATAGTTGTTTCTATCACCTAATATTTTTGGAATAATGACATACTTGCTTATCAGATGTCGTCTTCTTGGGTATTGGTTTTTATAGCTTTTGAGCTGATCTTCTTGATTGAGATATGCTGTATGTCCGATATAGATTTCTTCAATTTCGTTGCGAGTATCGTTGTATACGATATCGATACAATTAGTGTGTGCTATCCTGAGCGATGTATGATAGAACCCTTGAAGTATCAAGCAAGTCAATCCTATTTTGGCGATTCTAAAAGACTTCTTATAAATGGAAAACACAATACATATAAAAGCTAAGCATAAAAGCAATACTTCATAGTTGTTGACATATACATTAGAAAGGATTCCAATTTTGATTTTTGCCATAATAGTGGCACTTTGTTCCAATATGTAAATGACGCTCTCAATTATAGAAGCTAATGTGCTTGAGAGTATCTCGCTTATCCATCCAGTAGTGAGCAAAAGCATGCCACTTAGAATGATTATAAAAGCAGAAGCTATAGCTACAACACTCGTGATAGGTGAGAGTAGAGAGATCTGATTAAAGTAATAAAATGATAGTGGAGCAAGTGCTATTTGTGCGGCAATACCCATGTAGACGATACCAAGAATATACCTTCCTATCTTACCTGTTGGGAAATATAGTTTTTCAAAGATTGGATAGATTAAGACTATTCCAATTACCGCGGTAAACGAAAGTTGGAAACTCAGGTTAAAAATATACTGGTAATTAATTAAAATAAGTATCCAAGCGGCAAGTGCTATAAGATTAAGTGTAGGAATATAATATCCAGTTGATCGAGCTACCAGATATACCGATGACATTAGAACTGCCCTCCAAACTGGTGGTGCTCCTCCACTCAATTCTGCAAAGAATGCTAATCCCAGTATAATGAATGCCACTTTGATTAATGAATATTTTGGAAGCCAATAGAACACCTTTCCAAGAAGCAAGAATAGTAAGTATGCAACTATGCCAACATGAAGTCCTGAGACTGCTAGTATATGCATTGTACCGCTGTCAACAAAAGCGGTTCTTAATTCTTCGTCCAGATCATTTTTATATCCTAAGAGCAAAGCCTTTGTAATCGCATTAGCATTTTGATCTGTAATGGATTGATCAATGATATGAAGTGCCTTGGACCTTATATCATATCTTATCACTTTGTAAAATGAATAGTCAGTTTGGTCAAGTACATCTGGTATGTCCTGACTATATCCTATATATTCTATGCCTTTTCTTTTTAGAAATGCATTGTAGTCAAATCCAGTTTCCTTCGGTTCTATAGTAATCGGCCTTAAGTTGGATTGAAATTCTAATTGACTACCTGGAAGTAAGTTGGTGCAGCAAGTAGGATCTTTAATTTTGATAATTACTTGCACTGGGGTCAAAGGGTGGTATTTACCGAAAGGAGATACAATACCTTTAACAGATGTTGAAAGGTTTGTGTATAGTTTGGTCGAGCTTATAGAGGTTAATTCTGCTGTATATCTATGATAACCTTTTGATATGGCAGTAGGAATATGGTCTCTTTGAGTTTCTTTTTGTTGATATGAAGCATGAAGTCCGCCTCCAGCAATAAATGCAATAGGAATGATTAAGCTCCTATAGTCATAATGCAAAAAGTTTTTCGACCCCAGTATCAGTAGAGTCAAAAGTCCGGTTACAACTATCAGAAATATACCATCAGGAATATCAAGATATTGATTGATGACAATACCTATTATGAAAGGTATGAGGCCGATCAAAAGAGGCATCTGCCTTAGTGATATTGGACTTAGATTCAATAGAATTAACGTTGGCTATTCCTAAATTAGCAATTATCACCTTATTGATATAAAATATCTAATGAAATTAACTAATGTTAACACATATGAGAATATTTAATCTAATCAGTAGAGACTCGTCTATTTGGGCTTTTATACAGGAAGGTTGGTAAGTGATAGATCATAAAGTATCACTATAAAGTTGCGCGTAAAATGATGTTGGCGGTATATAATTTCAAGGTTTGTATGACTTGATAACATAACATAAGCCCTAAATGCATGATAGTTGACAATAATTAATATATTGTTAGAAGGAATATCAATTAACTAACAAAAATCTGATAGTGAATGCGCAATGTTGGAGTCATAGTAGTTCTAATACTGTGGGCATGGTTGGGTCTGAAGATGTGTAATGACTATGCAGCTTGTTGCTCGGATGATGCAGTCGGAACTGAGAACAACGCTGCAGTTCCAATCATATCAAAAGTTGCGACTTGTAAGGATGGACTTGTATGCTTTGCAGATAATAGTTGTGAGGCGACTTATAGCGAAAGCTTCGAGCAATTCAGAGATTCGTTATTGGCATTAGTTTCTGAAGGAAAACAACTTCGGATTACGGGTATATACGATTCTAAAGAAAAATATGAAGGAGAAGCTGATAACCTTGGATATTGTAGAGCTGAGGCCTTAGGCAGTAAATTTACAAGCCTATCCAATAACCAAATTAGTACAGCTGGTCAGCTGACTATGGGTAGAAAAGTGGGAATTGCCGATCGATATAGTTTTGAAGTTATAGACATATCAGCAGATCAGAGCTCTAATGTCAGTAGCGCTACTTTGATTTACTTCCCTTACAATAGCACTAATAAACTGGCGGATAACGAAATAGAAATATATCTGAACGAAGTCGCGACAACTATAAAAGATAATGGCGGAAAGGTCAAGCTTGTAGGCCATACTGACGATAAAGGTAGAGCGGTTAAGAATATAGAACTAGGTCAAAGAAGAGCTAATGTGATCGCTGACTATCTGATGGGGCAAGGACTGCTAAGGAGTCAAATAATGTCAGAATCAAAAGGGGAATCTGAACCTGTTGCGGATAACGCATCTGAAGTTGGAAGAGCTAAGAACAGAAGGGTTGAATTACAAATAATTAAGTAATAATATAAACGAACGTCCATGTTGTTTTTAATTAATCTCTGCACGTTTCCTTGGTGGGTGACCTGGTTGATTCCATTCTTGCTTGGTTTGGCATTAGGATGGTTTTTATGGGGCCAACTCAAAGGTAGAATTGCGGAGCTTGAAGGGCAAAATGCTAAGTTTAGATCCGATCTAAAAAGAAAGGAAGACGAGTTAAGTGAGTGCCAATCTTCAAGAGCTGGCCTCGATAGTGAAAACGCTCTTTTAAAAGGTAGGTTGCGAGAGCAATCACGTTCTTTTACAGATAGATCTACAGAGAGGCAAGCATTTGCATCGAGTTCTAAAGATTCGATAGCTATCTCTAAAGAAGAGCAACCTGCCAAGGAGGAAGAAGTGACTATTGCTCCTGCCGAGGTAGAGACTCCAAAAGAACCAGAAATTTTGGAAGGTTCAGATGTCGCTCCTCCGATTGAGTCAAAAAGCACCGAAGCCTTAGGACTTAAAGATGCGGGAATTGCCAGTACAAGTCCACCTAAGCCAGCGCGTAAGAATATCTATGCTTCACTTTCAAAGGATAATCTTCAAATAGTTGAAGGTATAGGTCCAAAGATGAATGAAGTACTGAACAACGCGGGTGTTATGAATTTAGGTGATCTATCGAAGAAGACATCTGGTGATATACGAGCGATACTAGACAGTGTCAATGCCAAGAGATATCGCATCATTGATCCTTCTTCATGGCCTGAGCAGGCGGGATTAGCTCATGCGGAATCGTGGCCTGAATTAATAAAACTTCAGAAGAACTTAGATTCAGGAAGAGCGCAAGGAGCAACAGGAGAAACAGATTCTAAAGTTGAAAAGTTGCTCATTAAGATGGGAGTATTGAAGAGATGGAAGGAAAATGACCTCACTGCAGTAGAAGGCATAGGGCCTAAGATATCTGGGCTGCTCATTGATGGAGGTTTCACTACCTGGAGAGCGCTTGCAAACGCTGAAGTGTCAAAGCTTCAAGACATCTTGGATGCGGCAGGCAAGAGATATAAATTAGCAGATCCAAGCTCATGGCCGAAGCAAGCTGAAATGGCAGCTGATGGCAGATGGGATGATTTAGAAGAATATCAAGACTTTCTACAAGGAGGAAAGTAAGATCAACCGAATCCCCTTGAACAGTACCGATTTTGACCCTAACGGAAATGTTAGGGTTTTTTTATGTACGCCCTTTATATTTTCTTATCTGTAGACTATAACGGATCTTGCAAAGGTCTTTATATCTTGACCTTCTATGTTTGTACCTGATGCTAAATTTCTTGAAGCGATTAATAAATTTCGCAATCGTATCGAAGAAGGATCATATAATGATCTGCAAAAGGTAGTTAAGCTCTATAAGTTATTTACCATCATCATCACTCAAGTATCTGATGATACGAAAGTTCAGTTTACGAGTCTTTTTGCTCGTATGAGCTATATCAACAGCACTTTTCAAATACCATATAGGGAGAGCTATATACTTCATACATTTAGAAAACAAGCGAGCCAGATTGTTGAAGATGAAGGTGGGCTTTTAGTGGGCCAATTAAGTGTCAATATTTTGCTCGCCTATGTTTTGAAGCAAGAAGAAGATCTAAGTAGAATTCCAGAACTTTATAAAAAATTGGCTAAGGGACGGGATTATAAAAAGGTCTTGTTCAAAAGAGAGGTTAAGGTGTTTCTCAAAAGTATTGAATCAAATCACAAGAGTATAGAGGCACAGTTGTGTGATGAACCGTTTGACAATATTCTGATCTCCTACGCTCGTCCAGATCGAAATGAAGATTACACTGACCTAATTGAAAAAGTGAATCTTCATGGATTATTGCCGCTTACTTCTAATCTTATAGACGTAGAGATTGATGATCAAAATGTATACTACCCGAGTAGCATAGTATTTGAACCGGACTATATGTACGACGTTACCGCTATCTCTGAATGTTTTGGCGCTTTTGCAAATCATCAAGGAGGATACTTGCTCAGGAAATTTCTTAAAAAACCGGTGAGCAAGGCTATTTTAGTTGGAAACCTTTCTAACTATTTTTTAGATCAACTGGTCTATAGTCCTAAAGCTACTTTTCCAGATCTTATCAAAGATATTTTTGCTCAAGACCCAATGGCTATTTCATTACTGACTAATCAAGAAGTTAGAGAGATGATGGTTCTTTTAGAAAGTCATTTTGATCACATAAAGGAGGTAGTAGAGAATGGTTTAGGAAATGTAAATGTTACAAGTGAGAACTGTCTTATAGAGCCTTCTTTTTACTCTGCGAAGTACGGAGTACAAGGAAGACTTGACTTGTTTTCTATCAGTGACAAAGGAGCTGCTATTATAGAGTTAAAAAGTGGAAGCACATTTCGCCCTAACAACTATGGATTAAATAATAACCATTATCATCAGACGCTTCTCTATGACATGCTTATAGAATCAGTTTATGGCTCAAGTGTTAAAAGAAATAATTTTATACTTTATTCTAAGGAGAACACCAACCAACTAAGATATGCCCCAGCCTTAAAGTCAGAACAGCGTGAGGCTATTAAAGAGCGTAATCAGCTTTATATTCATGATAGGCTTTTATTAGATAAAGAAGACTTCGTGTCATATTATCAGGGGTTCTTTGAAAAGTATAGCCACGTCATTAAGGGATTTTTAAGAACAGATTATAAGGATTTTTCAAAGGCATTCAAGGCAATAGATAGTATAGAATCAGCTTATTGTAATCTGTTATTGAAGTTTGTGTTAAGAGAGCTCTTTATAAATAAACTTGGAGATGAAGGGTCTGAAAGATCTTCTGGATTAGCTGCATTATGGCGACATGATATAGAATCTAAGAAAGAGCAATTTAATATCCTCAATCATCTCGAAATTTCAGACAATAGCAGTAACACCTCTGATCCTTATCTCGTATTAAAAAGGACTGAGCTTTCTGCAGAGCTGAGTAATTTTAGAGTTGGAGATCTTGGTGTTTTTTATCCTCATCAAGATGGTGGTGTAGCTATCTTAAAGCATCAGGTGTTCAAGGTGACGATATTAGTCATGACTGATGATTCAATAACTGTAAGACTCAGAAGTAGACAAGAGAATGCCAGTGTCTTTGATCTGCACAAGCACTGGCACATAGAGCATGATACTCTTGACAACGGGTACTATGAGATGTCCAGAAGCATCTATGAGTTTGCTCAGTCAACGAAAGAATACAGAGAGCTGATCATGGGCCGTAGAGCTCCTGAAATTTTTGACGTCGCTCCTGTGAGTTGTGGTCATCATCTGACGTCGGAACAGTCACAGATATTTTCGGAAATTATAAAATCTAAGGAATACTATCTTTTGTGGGGCCCTCCAGGTACTGGGAAGACCAGTGTTATGTTAAGAGAAATAGCCGAGCACTTTATTCTGCACGAGAATGACAGAGTATTACTTTTAGCATATACTAACCGTGCAGTTGATGAGATATGTGAGGCACTTTGTTCTATAGATCCAAGTCCTTCATTTATTAGAATTGGATCTCGGTATAGTACTGCTAAGAAGTTTCATCCTTATCTTTTAGAAAATCAGATCACTGATATAAAAGATAGGAAGACCTTGCGAAATAGAATTGCGAAAGAGCAAGTGTATGTAGGTACAGTTGCTTCCGTCGTTGGCAAGGTTAGCTTGTTTGAGTTAGTGAATTTTGACTTGGCGATAGTTGATGAAGCCTCTCAGATTCTTGAGACTTCCTTGATAGGTTTATTGAGTCGGGTGAAGAAGTTTATTCTTATTGGTGATCATCTTCAGTTGCCAGCAGTAGTAAGACAGAATGAATCATATAGCGAAGTGAAAGATGAGCAATTGCAGGAGATAGGATACTCATCTTTGGCATCATCTCTTTTTGAAAGAATGTATGTTAGAGCACAAGAGCAGGGTTGGGATCATGCGATAGGACAATTGACAAGTCAAGGACGTATGCATAAGGGTATTATGGGCTTCGTTAACCTTAATTTTTATAATAATCGTTTAACTGCGATGCCGATTATAAAAAGATTGACGGAGCGGACTTATTTTAAAAAGGAAACAGAACCACTCGATAGATTATTATATGCTCCAAGTGATGTAGATCTTAAAAGTGAAAGCATAAAGATCAATGTTCATGA
>CALHUZ010000101.1 GCA_938039305.1 uncultured Saprospiraceae bacterium | reverse complement strand
CCATCATTCCTTTTCATACTTTTGCGGCCACAAAAGAAAAAACAGACATGGCAACTAATAAGACTTTTACGATGATTAAGCCCGATGCAGTTCGAGGAGGACATATCGGAGCGATCCTGAACATGATCAATGCAGCAGGATTTAAGATCACTGCTATGAAGTATACTAAGCTTTCAGCGGAGAAAGCTGGCCAGTTTTACGAAGTACATAAGGAGAGACCTTTTTATGGAGAGTTGGTAGAATTCATGTCATCAGGTCCTATCGTAGCGGCTATCCTTGAGAAAGACAACGCCGTTGCAGACTTCAGAACATTGATCGGTGCAACTAACCCTGCAGAAGCTGCGGAAGGAACCATCAGAGCGAAGTATGCAACTAACATGGGAGAGAATGCAGTCCACGGATCAGACTCTGATGAGAATGCTAAAATCGAAGGCGACTTTCACTTTGCTGGGACAGAACAATTTTAAAGAGGTTCATTAATTAAAACATACACTGCACGTGGACCCTATAGAAGACATCAAAGCCAAGTTAAACACTCCATCCAATATTGCGATCATCACGCATCGTAATCCAGATGGAGATGCCATAGGATCTTCTATAGCCCTCAAGTTGTATCTTCAAAAATCGGCTCACAAGTGTGATGTGATTTTACCATCAGAGTATCCGTCAGTCTTTAACTATTTGCCGGATTTGTCTGAAGTGTCAGTTTTTGACTTGGATAGGGATCGTGCTCGCCATATACTCAAGCACGCAGATATGATATTCTGCCTCGACTTTAATTCTTTAGATCGCATAGATCCTTTAGCATTAGAGATTAATGAGTCGACGGCTTATAAGGCGATGATTGATCACCATATTGATCCAGAGCCATTTGCGGATTGGTATATGTCAGATACAGAGTCGAGCAGTACATGTGAACTCGTGTATCGGTTCATAGAGCTTATGGGAGATGCCGATCAGGCTATTTCACTTGACATCGCGACTTGTATTTTTACAGGGATCGTTACAGATACAGGTTCATTTAAGTATGCTACTAATCCTGAGGTATATCGCATCGCTTCAGAATTGAAGAAGAAAGGTGTAGATGACTATCAGATCAATGATTATATTTTTAATAGTTGGACTGGACGTCAAATGTCTATTTTAGGACACGCGCTTCGCAATCGCTTGGAGTTGATTCCTGAATATAAGACTGGTATTATATCGCTGACTAAGGCTGACTATCACAAGTATCAGATCGGCCGCGGAGATACAGAAGGATTAGTTAATTATATCCTGATGATCAAAGGTATGGAGGTTGCCGCATTTGTCAGAGAGATGCCACATGGTGAGATTAGACTTTCACTAAGAAGTAAAGGAGAGATATCTGTTCAAGATTTAGCTCACAAGCACTTTGGTGGTGGTGGTCATAAGAATGCCAGTGGAGGTAGTTCTAAAGATTCTTTAGCAGATACGATTGCAAAATTCAAAGAAGTCTTACCAGACTTTATTTGATCGCGCTGTCGCAAATATTATAAAACACTAATTATAAAATAGTCAGATCAGAGAAGTCTGATAACTGATTAAATAACAAGACAAAAAAACACGCATGTATAAGTTAGCAGTATTTTTCATTTTTACAATTTTGTTGTCAGCTTGCGGAGACAAAGGAGCTTCTGGTGTACAGAAGAGCTTGATCTCTGGTTATGACTATAAGCATTTCATATCTACAGGAGGCGAGAAGCCTAAAGTCAATGACTTTGTATACTTCGATATGGATATTTTGAATGATTCTGACAGTTTGCTTCAGACTTTTAGAGATCAGAAGATTAAGCCATCGGTACAGATTTTAGATCCTACGGATGCTAATCGTATAAAAAATCCTATGGTAGATATTATTTCTCTTCTTGCAGTTGGAGATAGCGCAGCTATTTTGGTGCCAAGTGACTCTATAGATTTACCACCGGGAATGGAGGACGTCAAGCACATCGAGTACCATGTCGTTATCAGCGAGATCATCAGTGATGCAGAGAATACTGCAAGAATAGCTGCAGAACAACAGAAGCAGGCGGCGCAGATGGAGGTTGAAAGAGCAAGACTTCCTGAGATCGAATCATTGACAGAGCAGACACTTAAAGATTATAAAGCTGGTAACTTAGACGTGAAAGAAACACCCAATGGTGTGAAGTACTACATCCACGAATTAGGTGCTGGTGAAATGCCATTAGATGAGCGTATGTTGACTATGAGCTACTACGGTCGTTCGGTAAGCACAGGAGTAAGATTTGATGATTCATTTAGCAGAGGTCGTGGTGGTTATGCATTTCGCGTAGGAAGTGGAGCAGTAATCCAAGGATGGCATGAGATCGCAAGGTTTCTTCCAGTCGGAACAAAAGCATCTGCTTTCATTCCATCTGAGTTAGGATATGGGGCACAAGGTTCGCCACCGAGTATCGGTCCAAATGAAGAATTATATTTCTACTTAGAGCCAGTAGAACTCGCATATTAATTGTAAAATCAGTTATAGTTTTATAATTGATATTTTTATAATCGCCTACTAAAAGTAAGGACATATGACAGCGGAGCAGCTGAACGAGATGAAATCTCGATTGTCAGACCTGAGGAGGTATCTTTGACGTCGATAGAAGGTTACTACAATTAGAAGATCTCGAGCAACAGATCTTAGATCCTGATTTCTGGGGTCAATCAGATAAGGCAGAATTGACCATGAAAGAGATCAAGCTGCACAAGGCTTGGGTATCTCACTATCAAGGTTTAGAAAGCGTCATTGGAGACCTTGAAGTACTTCAAGAATTCTATGCAGAGGGAGAGGCAACAGAAGAAGAAGTAGAAGCACAGTATGAGAAAGCACTTGTCGTACTTGAAGATGTAGAGTTTAGATCTACACTCAATAAGCCAGAAGATGAACTGTCAGCCATCATCGAGATCAATGCAGGTGCAGGAGGAACAGAAGCTTGTGACTGGGCAGAGATGTTGTATAGGATGTATGTCTTATATGGAGAGAAGAACAACTTCAAAGTCTCAGAGGTCAATAGAGTTTCTGGAGATGTAGCAGGCGTTAGATCCGTATCCATCGAAGTCAATGGTGATTATGCATACGGCATGCTCAAATCAGAGAATGGCGTTCATCGTTTGGTCCGAATTAGTCCGTATAATTCCCAAGGTAAGCGAATGACTTCTTTTGCAAGTGTATTTGTACATCCGCTGATAGACAATAGTATTGAAGTAGAAGTTAATCCTGCGGATCTATCTTGGGATACATTTCGCGCAAGCGGGGCAGGTGGACAGCATGTTAATAAAACAGAATCAGCAGTGCGTGTACGACACTTACCGAGTGGTATCGTTGTAGAGTGTCAGGCGGAGCGATCACAACACATGAACAAGGAGAAGGCCATACAGATGTTGAAGTCGCGGCTTTATGAAGCAGAGCTTGAACGATTGGCTGCAGAAAAGCAAAATGTTGAGTCAGGTAAAATGAAGAATGAGTGGGGCTCGCAGATCAGATCTTACGTTCTGGACGATAGGAGAGTGAAGGATCATAGAACCAATCATCAGACTTCTCAAACCGACGCAGTACTCAATGGAGATATAGGAGATTTTTTAAAAGCATTCCTTATGTGGAACACAGACACTCTTTAAAGTGTTGAATAATTCTATCATGTAAAGTCTATGGCTGAAGAAAAGAAAAAAGCACGAATCACTAAGCAAGGGCTTGGATCAGCGCTGAGCATGTTTCGCTACTTGCGACCGTACTCAGGCTACTTCTATGGTGCATTAACACTGCTTGTGATCGGTAGCTTTCTGATGATGGCTATCATGGGTATACCAGGGCAGATGGTCAGCACAGCTTCTAAAGAACTTTCTGGCAATCCTCTTTTTGATTTTGATCTGAATACTTGGGGATTGATCATGTTTGGTATTCTTGCCTTAAGGGCTTTGCTTTCATTTGTACAAACGATACTCTTCGCTCAAGTAAGTGAACGAGGGATGGCTGATGTACGCAAGGATGTATACCAGCGATTGCTCACCCAACCGATGGATTACTTCGAGCAGTTCAGGGTAGGTGAACTAACCAGTCGGATCACGGCAGATGTTGAACAACTACAAGCAGTCTTTTCTGTGACGCTTGCTGAGTTCATTAGGCAGATCATGATATTGATTTTAGGCATTGGAGTCTTAGCTTTTTTGATGCCTCGACTATTCTTGGTGATGTTATTGACGATACCTGTTGTTGTTGTATTAGCGATGGTATTTGGTAAGTACATTAGAAAGTTGAGTAAGAAGAGACAAGAGCATTTGGCGAAGACCAATATCATAGTAGAAGAGACTTTTCAAAACTTCAGTATTGTGAAAGCTTTCGCAAATGAAGCTTATGAAACCAAACGATACGCTGAAAGCATATGGGAAATGGTGAAGATCTCACTGTCTTATGCTAAGGTTCGAGGGCTCTTTTTTGCCTTCATTATTTTCTTACTATTCGGTAGCATTTTATTCATTCTATGGAGAGGGGCTTACATGGTGCAGAACGGAGAGATGGACGCAGGTGCGCTATTGTCTTTTGTCATATACACAGTTATGATAGGAGGTGCGATAGCCAGTCTGGGTAATCTTTATACTTCTATAGCCGGTGCACTTGGTGCAACTGAACGTATCAAAGAGATACTCGAAAGACCTGCAGAATTAGAAGTTAGTTTAGAAAGAAAGGAGCTCAAGCTCCACGGAGATATAGAGTTTAAAGATGTTCATTTTAATTATCCTTCGAGGCCTGAAGTAGGTGTGCTAAAGGGCATCAACCTGAACATTAAGGCAGGTCAAAAGATTGCTTTAGTAGGTCAGAGTGGTGGTGGTAAGTCTACGATCATCAGACTATTGATGAACTTCTATGATTTGACTTCAGGACAGATCACAGTGGATAATAAGGACATAACAGATTACGATCTAAGTGCTTATCGACACAATATTGGAATCGTTCCGCAAGAGGTGATACTATTTGGCGGAAGCATCAAGGACAACTTGAGATATGGAAAGCCTGAGGCTACTGAGGAAGAGATTAAGCAGGCTGCCATCAAAGCTAATTGTTGGGACTTTATTTCAGGGTTCCCAGAGGGACTGGAGACATTAGTGGGAGAGAGAGGCATCCAGCTATCAGGAGGGCAAAAACAACGTGTAGCGATAGCGCGTGCTATACTCAAGGATCCAGTTATACTGCTCTTAGATGAAGCGACTTCATCACTTGATGCAGAATCAGAGAAGGTGGTTCAAGATGCTATGGATGTACTTATGGAAGGGCGTACTTCGATCATCATAGCACATAGACTTTCGACGATACGGGAAGTGGATAGTATATATGTCATGGAAGGCGGACAGATAGTAGAAGCTGGTACTCACCAAGAATTAACGGAAAAAGAAGGTGGGATATACAAGAATCTCGCTCGTTTGCAGTTTGACACTATAGCAGTAGCAAATTAATTATGATCAAGCACCTACTTCTTTTACTTACTTTGATGTGCTCAGTATTATCTATTGAAGCACAGAGTTTCGCCTGGGGTGGAACATTCAAGCATGATTTGTATACAAGATATGCTAACCCGTCAGACGACATAGCGACAAGAAGTGCAGGTAGTGCTCTTATAAATATCGGTCTTGGTCCCAAGGTTTGGATAGGAGGTGGAGACTTTTCATTTTCCCCTGAAGCATCATTTATGTGGTCGCCTTTTGCACTTAGCTCAGGAGACTACAAGGGGCTTGGAGCTATTAGTTTTCCGATTATGGCAAAGTTTGAATTTTTAGGAAATTCTAATTTCAATAATGATGGGAAGATAGGATTTAGTATCGGAGGAGGCGTTCAATATTCAAAGTCAGAACTTTGGTACCTTAAAGGATCATTTAAAGAGCAAGGAGTCAGCAGGCCTTTCTTTCAAACATATATAATCGAGGCCGATATTGGATTTGGATTAAGTGGCTTCGACGCGCATCTTTTTATAAGGTACGGATGGTCAGGTGATACCGATGCTAATACACTTAATATAGGCATGGGTTACGATTTTAATATTCCAAGGCTTAGGGAGGCTACAGACTCAGAATTTTAATGGCGCAAAGCATAAGAGATTACAACACTTTCAGAGTCGATCATGAAGTGTCGAGCATCCATCAAGCAACGACTATAGAAGAACTTCGAGCAGCATGCGAAGCTGTGGATAATCCAATTATCCTAGGTGATGGGAGCAATGTTTTATTTGCTGCAGATATCGATCGTCCTGTGATTGTCATAGATATGAAAGGCATCACACTGGGTGATGAAAGTGATAGGTGGCAAGAGGTGATCGTCGGAGCAGGGGAGAACTGGCATGATTTAGTCTTGTGGGCATTAGATCATGATCTCGGAGGAATCGAAAACCTCAGCCTTATACCAGGAAAATGTGGCGCCGCGCCCATGCAGAATATAGGAGCATATGGTGTAGAGATAGCAGATACGCTTTGGAGTGTAGGAGTGATGGATCGCATGACTGGTGCACTGTTTAACTTGTCTAAATCTGCATGCAAACTCGGGTATAGAGATAGCATATTTAAGAATGAATACAAAGGACAGTACATCATCACTTCGATAAAACTTAGACTAACTAAAGCTCCGCATCATAAGCTCAATATTTCTTATGGAGACATAAAGAAGCAACTGAGTGATCAAGGCATCTCTGAGCCAACGATCAAAGATGTAAGTAAAGCGGTCATCGCGATAAGAGAAAGTAAACTGCCAGATCCTAAAAAGCTACCTAATGCAGGAAGCTTTTTTAAGAACCCTGTCATTCCTATTCATCAGTATGACGAATTGAAAAAGAAGCATTCTGATATGCCTTCATATCCTGTTTCAGATGCTGTCTGTAAGGTGCCTGCGGGCTGGCTGATCGATCAAGCAGGATGGAAAGGTGTAATGCTTGGTGAGGTGGGTGTTCACGCTCAACAAGCCTTAGTGATAGTGAATCATGGTGCAAAGGATGGTAAACAGATCTTAGAACTTTCAAAGATGATCCAAAAGTCAGTCTTTGAGAAGTATGGCATCAACTTGAATACTGAAGTCAATTTATTCCGAAAGTAACGTTTAAGATGTTTTTGTGAAGCCTCCGATGCTAAGCTGTTTTGTTCGGGCCTGGATGTTCGGGTCTTTTGAACTTGATACTTGAACTTGACTTCTTGAGCTTTAACAACTACAATTTGCGCTAAGAATCGTTAGATATAGATATGGATTCCTTTTCGGGTGTAAAAAAGTTTGCTGTACTCTTCATTGTAGCCTTAATCTGCAACAGCTGTAGTGATCCTGAAGAGGTCGTCTCATCAGAAAATCCATTTGCAGCTTGTGTCCAATTTCTTGGTGAACGATGCACCGCACTAGAAGGAGATTATTGCTTATTCGGATTCAAGTGGGGAAGCGAATCTTCTTTCTCTACTACGGGGAAAGATGCTGAGGGTCCTCAAAAGAGCGGCGGAACGGTCACCTATAGTTTTCAAGAAAGCCAGACTACTGTTAATACTCATAAAGAATTAGGTGTACCAACTCAATCCTTTTCAGCTCTAGAGAGTTGTGCTAAAGGAAAGATACATAGAGCGCTCAGAGATTGGTCGACATTCGCAAATATTGAATTTGAAGAACAGGTTGATGATAGTGACAGTGATATAAAGTTCTTTGTTGCTGATGTGAGTACGGGAGGCTTAGGCATACCCAATATTAATATTTCTAACTGCGGCGCTATAGCAGGACACGTTATCCTAAGTCCTAAGTTCACAATTAATTGTGATGTCTTTTATTTATACGTTCTACACGAGACTGGCCACGCATTAGGCTTAGGTCATAGTTCTTCGGGAGCTATTATGGGCGTTGATGTTGCTAATACTCCTTTTACCGGATTGCAATCAGGTGATATTGCTGGGATAAGACAGCTCTATGGGAATTAGCACGCTCTTCAACTTTATGATTAGAGAAGCTATGGCACTTTCTAATGCTCCTCAAGAATAAAATCGACTCTTCTGTTTTCAGGATGATAGACACCGTTCTCTGATTTGAAAAGAGGTTTGCTTCCTCCAAATCCTTGAGCCTTAATCCGCTTTGCGGGCACATCCTTCTTTACAAGGTATCTTGCTATAGCAAATGCTCTTCGTTTAGAGAGTTCCAAGTTCTTTTCTGCATCTCCGACATTGTCAGTATGACCTTCTATACGGAGTATAAGTTGTGGTTTGTTCAAAAGGAACTGTGCTAATTTGTTAAGTTCGTCATAGGAGGACTCAAGTATTTTGCTCTCTTTACGATTGAACTTGACTGTTTTTGGTAGATATGATGCCGCCGCTTTTTCTGGAATTGCAGCTTTAGGCTCTACCGTCTTCGCAACCGTTTTTGCTGGCTCTTCTCGTTTTGCAGGAGCCTTTTTCTTTATAGACTTAGCGATTTTAGTATTCTTTTTTATTGGAGGAGCAATTGGCTCTGAGGATATGGAAGCCATTGTTTCATCTTCGAATAATTTCTCATTATTCATTTCTGAATTTGGTGGAAGCGAGAAATACTCTGATGAAATTAATTCAGTTTCTGTAGAACTCATAAGTGCTTGCCACCAGCTTCGATCTTCTTCAGGTGGCATCTCCCAGTATAGTTTGATCTCGCCTTCGCGCATAGCATTGAAGTATTCTACTTTAAGGTTGTATACAACTCCTCCTTTAAGTTTTATGCTACTATTGATGTTAGCCATGTCATTGAGTTGCCAGTTTTCAATAATCAACTTATCATCAACCCAAACTCTTATGCCGTCATCTACTGCTGCGGAGAATTCATAACTTCCATCGCGTGGAGGTTTTATCTTTCCTGTCCATCGGATACTATATATTTCTGGATGCATACCATCAAATGGCGCTTCGTTATACCAAGTAAAGTCGATGGTTTGATCTGTGCGAGTGGCAATGAGTCTTTCAAAGTTTTGCCCATCATAATATTCTCCGTACAATCCCTTTTGGCTGTAACCTTTAGTAATGATAGAGACTACAAAGAATAGTAGTAAGCAAGTCCTGCAAAGCTCTGACTGAATAGAACGTGTGCTATTTATTTGATTGTAAAGGATGTTATGACTCATAACCTACGTGATTATAATATCAAGGTGAGCAAAAAAGAATGAAGTCTTCTTTAGAAATCTATCAGTACAAGGATTCTCTCGACTAAAGAGCTCAATTCTTGACTAAGCTCGCAACTTGTCATTTCCTAAACCGGGATTAGCGGCCTCGTCTTCCTCCGCCTCTACCAAAACCGCCTCCACTACTATCATTTCCAAAACCAGAAAATGAGTAGCCCACAGTCAGCATCACATATCTCCCGATAGATGCAATGCGCTCATCTTGAATGTAGTTGAGATTAGACGATCTATTGATGTTTTGATTTTGATTTAAGATGTCCGTGATGCCAAGTTCTAATCTAAGCTTTTTAGTAGTAAGAAAAACTTTGGATAATGAAGCTGACCATCTGGTGATGCTTAGTTGATCACCAAAATCTTCTGCAGAATATACGTTGTGGCGGACGTCAGTGCTAAAGTTCCAATCTTTCTTTAAGTCAAGCTCTATATTGGTAAAGTACTCAGCATCTATATAAGATTGATTGAGATTGCTGCTTTCAGAATAAGCGGTCTTATTAAAGCGTAATCTGGTGCCGTATTCTATATCGATGAAATCCTTTTTCCAATTGTCGAGTGTAAGGCTGATTCGGTCAGTCGTACGAGTGACTTTATTCTCTTGACCATTGACGAAAAGTATGCTGTTGTTATAACTGATGTTGTTAGATATATTGATGCGATGCCTTATGAACTTTAATGGAGCAAAGAGGGTAGTGTTTAGAGAAGTGCTCAATGCATATGCTGTGTTGACAGGCATAGTCGTTTGCACAAAGAATTCATCTATTGATTTTGTATTAGTGATGTTGTTTTTAGTGTAAGTAGTATTGACTCTGCCGAAGAAGCCTACATTACTAAACTGACTATATCCATTATAATCTAATCTTAAGTTATGCCTGTATGCTGGTCTTAGGTTTGGATTGCCCACATAGATGTTCAGCGGATTAGAGTTGTCAACAATAGGTTGTAGCTGCTCGAGAGATGGTTCTCGTATGTTAGTGTTGTATCTGATTCTCAAACTTCGAGAAGCAGATATGTCTTTATTGAAGAATAGAGTAGGGAGTAGATAGTAGTAGTCTTGAGTGATGATCATATCCTCATCTCTAAGCTGACCATTGAGATCAGAATGCTGCAAGCTTACACCAGTAGTAAGGCTAGAGCTATTTGTATTGAACTTTATATTAGCGCCGACTCTATTGAAAGTAAAATCTCTTAGATAGTTATTGCTCAGTTGCTCGTTGATCGTTAATATAGGATCGGTATTACCTTGCAATAGCACATCATAAAAGTCTTTATCAAAATCATTTTTATTATTGCTCCGTGATGCATTTATTTGAAGATATCTGCGCTTTCCGATTGGCTCTGTGTATGATGCCTTTATAGTATAGTTGTTTTGTTGGTTGCTTTGTAGCTGCTGTTGAATTACTGTTGTAGTGACATTCTGATTGTTTCTAAAGATTGTATTTACAGAATTGAGATCTGCTTCGCTATCTGAATCGTTGTAAGTATAGGAACCATTGGCTGTAAATAACCTGCCTTTCTTTTTATAACGCTTCATGTAAGTGGAACTCAATGTTGCGTTTAACTGAGTACCATCTGAAGAGTTGTCATAATCTCCTCCACTGATGAATTGATCACTCTCACTTAGATTGTTAGAATTACTTTGACTTGTTGAGTTACCATTATTCCAGCCAGCTCTGATGGTTGTGATGAGTTGTTGAGAGCTATCTAACTTTGATTCTATTCGAGCATTTAAGCGATGGTTCTTGTTTAGATTAACTAATTGAGCGATTTGAGTTGTATTAAAGCCACCTTCCTCTATTAGTGTTTGTCTGCTTACTTCCTGACTGATGTCATTTTTTATACTATTGAAAAAGTAACTTGAATTGATATCAACTTTTTTTCCAATTTCTACATTATAATTTAGCCCACCAGCACCTGTGGTTACAAACCCGTCACCAAGACCATTGGCAATAGGTAAGCCAGAATCAGATCTGCCTCCACCAGACATTAAGCTTCCAAGCCCACCCATGAAGCTTATGTATTCTCGGAAAGAAAACCCTTGCTTATTTACATTATTGGCCATGCCAATCGCAGACAGCTGAGTCTTACTAGTGAATCGATTGATGTTGAATTTTCCTTCATATCGATCGTCGCTGCCAGCTCCTATGGATGCATTTCCAAAATAGCCAGCCTTTTTCCCTTCTTTCAAAACAAGGTTAATTGTCTTTATGGATTCTCCATCATCTATCCCAGAGAACTCTGCCATATCAGAATCTTTATCAAATACTTGTACATTATCTACTGCGTTGGCGGGCAGGTTCTTGGTAGCTACTGTGGGATCGCTACCAAAGAATTCTTTGCCTTCGACAAGGACAGATTCTACTTCTTCTCCATGAGCAGTGATGGTTCCATCTTCATCTACTTCTACTCCAGGAAGTTTTTTCAAAAGCTCTTCGACATTGGCAGATGGACGCGTTTTAAAGGCAGCTGAATTATACTGAACCGTATCTCCTTTAATCTGAACGGGTATGTGTTGAGCACTGACTACAATGTCAGAGATCGTAAGACCCGATTCTTCTAGTTTTAAAACACCTAAATCTATGTTGCCTGCAACCGTTAGTTCTTTGTTGATGTCGCTATATCCTAAAAATGTAATGTTGAGTATATAATCTCCAGCTGCTACGTCATCCACTTTAAACCTTCCCTTAGGGTTAGTGACTGAAAAGCCGGCCATGACAGAATCTTTCTTGTTCAGCAGTAGTACAGTCGCTAATTCTATAGGTTCATCTGCAGCGCTTACTATATGGCCTTCTATAACATGCTTTTGTGCGTTAAGATGCCCTGCAATAAAAAACATCGTAGAAGCGACTAATACTGTTGTGTGATACAAAGATCTAATAGAGTACTTCATGAATGATTTAATTGATATGAGCTGTGATATTATTATTTCTTATTCTCCTCGTCG
>CALHUZ010000100.1 GCA_938039305.1 uncultured Saprospiraceae bacterium | reverse complement strand
GTAGATGAGCGTAGTTGGAGAATTAAAGGAGCATCTTAAAGGTGATCGTGCGATCTGGATGATCACATTCACTTTAGGTATCTTCTCTTTGTTAGCTGTATATAGTGCGGCCGGTAGCTCCTTTTTCAGAAACCAAATAGGTAATACTGAATTCGCTCTAGTCAGACAATTACTTTTCATTACTCTTGGATTTATCCTCACCTATATATGCTATAGTTTAGACTACATGAAGTACGCGCGATTCGCGCCCCTGCTTTTAGCTATAGCCATACCTTTACTAGCATATACCCTTTTGTTTACTGAAGGAACGAACGGTGCCAATCGTTGGATTTCAATTCCCTGGGTCCCATTTAATCTACAGACTTCGGATGTCGCACGCTTTGCTTTGATTCTATTCATCGCAAGGTCTTTAAGTATGAGGCAGGATTATATAAAAGATTTTAAACACACGTTTTTACCAGTGATCATACCAGTGACATTGGTTTGCTTATTGATATTCCCGGCTAATTTTTCAACAGCGATATTGCTTTTTATCACTGCGATATTAATGATGTTTATTAGTCGTGTATCAATGAAGTATATTTCTCTACTGCTGCTATTTGGCCTTGTGGGTTTTTTAGGCATTTGGGTTTTAGGAGAACAGTTTTCTGAGATCATTAGAGTGAATACTTGGGATTCAAGAATTGATAAATTTATATCAGGAGAAGGACATCAGATTATTGCATCTAAGATTGCAATTGCAGAAGGTGGTTGGTTTGGAGTTGGACCTGGAGAAAGTTTTCAGCGTAATTATCTGGCATATTGTTATGCTGATTTTATATATGCTATCATCTGTGAAGAGTATGGTCTCATCGGAGGTGTTTTTATTTTAGGTCTCTACTTGTTGTTGTTGGTTAGATGTATTGGTATTGTAACAAGATGTCCGAAAGCCTTCGGGGCTATTCTGGCGATGGGATTATGTCTCAATATTGTCATTCAAGCTTTTGCAAATATTGCTGTCTCAGTAGAGTTGTTGCCAGTGACAGGATTGACGCTTCCACTTGTTTCGATGGGAGGAACATCTATACTTTTTACTTGTATGTCACTTGGTATTATTCTAAGTGTCAGCAGATATGTTGAAGAAGCAGAGATTGCTAAAGTAGAACTGAGTGATATAGAAGGTCGCGATGCGAATAATATATAGTGGTGGAGGTACAGGAGGGCATATATTTCCTGCTGTTGCTGTCGCCCAAGAGATGAAAAAAAGATATCCTGAGTCTGAAGTTCTTTTTATAGGAGCAAAAGGCAAAATGGAAATGACTAAAGTGCCGAATGCGGGCTTTATTATAAAAGGTTTATGGATCAGTGGATTTCATAGATCATTGACATTCAGAAATATTCTATTTCCAATTAAGTTATTGGTCAGCCTTGTGAGTGCTTATGGCATTTTACGAAAGTTTAAGCCTGATGTTATTGCGGGCTTTGGAGGATATGCAAGTGGTGCAGCACTTTGGGTTGCAGCTAAGATGGGAATCCCGTCTTTAATCATGGAGCAAAATTCATACCCCGGTATGACTAATAAACTGCTTAATGGGAGCGCAGATCTTGCCTGTCTTGCTTATGAAGAGACCAGTAAGTTCTTTGATAAGACAAAGGTGATGATCACTGGAAATCCTATTAGAGAAGGTCTTGTAACAGAATTGAGTCAATTAGAATGCAAATCTCATTTGGGGCTTGATACCGCCAAATGGACGATTCTAATTGTAGGAGGAAGTCTTGGTGCAAGAAGTATCAATGCTGCTATGTCTGAAAATCTTGAGCTAATCAAAAAGTTAGATAATGTTCAAATCATCTGGCAATGTGGCGCAGGATATATAGAGGCTTATAAAGATAGTGACGTGGCTCAATTAGATCATGTTCATATATCTGCTTTTATAGATGATATGTCGATAGCTTATGGTGCGGCAGATGTGGTGATATGTCGATCGGGAGCTTTGACTCTTGCTGAGTTGATGTACATCGGAAAGGCGGCGATATTGATCCCTTCACCGAATGTAGCAGAAGATCATCAAACATCGAATGCAAAGGCTTTAGCAAGCAAGGACGCAGCTATTCTTCTTCCTGACAGTAAGGTCAGTGAGATGATTGATGTGACTGTATCATTATTAAATGATGATGAGCGAAGAAGGAGTATAGAAAAGAATGTTAATAAAATGGCACATCCTAATGCTGTAAAAGATATAGCAGATGGATTAGAATCAATAGTAAGAAAGTAGTGTGATGGTATTTGATCGAGAACATATTTTCTTTTTAGGTATTGGTGGGATTGGGATGAGTGCGTTAGCAAGTTTTTTACATCAGTCAGGTTATAAAATATCTGGCTATGACAGAGATAAAACAGCGATTACTAAAAAGTTAGAATTGCTTGGAATCAAGATACAGTATGATTTTAATGATGCTGAGCTTGAGGATTCAATTGACATGGTGGTATATACACCAGCTATCAAACCTGATCACAAAGAATTTCAATATTTCTCAATTAGAAATATTGAAATGATAAAAAGGTCGGAAGCACTTAAAAAAGTGCTTCAAGGTAAGAAGGTGATTGCTATAGCAGGCACTCATGGCAAGACAAGTACTAGTGCCATTTTAGCGCATATACTTAAGTATGCATCTTTCGGAGCCACGGCTTTCGTAGGAGGTGTCATGAGTAATTATGGTACTAACTTTCTATATGGAGATAGTGACTGGGTGATTATAGAAGCAGATGAATACGATCGATCTTTTTGGCGATTGTATCCCGATGTTGCTGTGATACAGGCTATGGATGCTGATCACTTAGATATTTATGGGACAGAAGCAGATATGATTGATGCATATCGAGTTTTCTCCTTACAGATCCAGAATGGTGGAAGGTTGTTTTTATCTGACAAGGCATCTGATAAAGTAGGTGAAGAATGGAGAGGAGAGTTAGAACAAAAGAAGATTCTAAGTTCTGATTTCGGTTTATCTGCTACAACTTCTAACGTTCTTGAATTAGTAGAAGCCAATGGAAGTAGTTCATTTAGATTGAAAGAAGGAGGAGCTTTATTCCAATTGCATTTGGCAGGTATTCATAATGTCTACAATGCTCTTGGGGCTATATCGGTAGCTGAATATTTAGGATTGCCGGAGGAGATGATTGCTGAAGCGTTGAAAGAATTCACTGGAATAGAGAGAAGATTTCAATATGTGCTGAAAACAGAGAAGACAATCATCATCGATGATTATGCTCATCATCCCGTGGAGATAGAGGCAGCTATAAAGGCTTCTAGGAAGCATCACCCTGATAGAAAGTTGACGGTTGTTTTTCAACCGCATTTGTATTCGAGGACGAATGATTTTATGGATGACTTCGCAGTGTCTTTGGGAGAAGCGGATGAATTGATATTGGTAGAATTGTATCCTGCAAGAGAACTGCCGATAGAAGGGGTTTCTTCTAAGCGTTTGTTAGCGAAGGTTGAGTTGGATGACAAAGTGTATGTACCTAAAAGTGATCTTGTAGAATATTTGGGATCACCCAAACGAGAATTAATACTGCTTTTAGGAGCAGGAGATGTATATAAATTAATTGATAAGCTAAAGGAAAAATATAGTTGAGTTTTAAAATGACCAAAAGACAATTAACAATCGCTAAGGCTTGCCTCTTGAATGGAGGCATAATGGCGTTGCTATGTCTATGGATCATCAGTATCAATAGAACATCATCTTTATTTGTAAATGACGTCCTCGTACATCTGGATGCAGTGGAAGGAGAGAGAGATTTAATCAGTGCGAAGAATATAAAAACATTGATTACTAAGGAGTTGCCCAATGATGTCATGCATCAGAGGGTAGTCGACGTTGATATTTCTACTATAGAGAGTATGCTTCGAGCGGATACGCGCATCTTGAGCGCTGAAGTATTTGTAGATGCACATCAAAATTTAGTAGTGGAAGCCGTTCAGAGGAGACCTATTTTAAGAGTGATGAATCAGCACAATGATCAGTATTACATCGATCAATCTGG
>CALHUZ010000099.1 GCA_938039305.1 uncultured Saprospiraceae bacterium | reverse complement strand
AAAATCATATTTAGACAATCAGACTTGGTATTCAAATTAGTTAGGTGTTACAATGCCGCGCCAGCTACCCATCCGCAAGCGGCTCCCTCATTTGAAAGTCAACGAGGACTTTCATTCTGCTTTTAGCAGAAGTCGTTCGGTCGTAGGCAAGCAAAAATATGAACGTGAAGAATTTAGTATAGAGTTTATAATTATTAGAGATTTCAATAGAAGCAATTACGGTCAGATGAAATAACTTATCGACTGATTTGAAAGCCTTTGTTCGTCATAGTTTTTGATCAAAAACCTACGCCAAACAAGATGTTGTGTTAATTCATTAATCGATGGTTAAAACCATCGGCTAACAAACTTAGACTACGCTGTGGTCAGAAAAGAAAATCATTCATAGAAACTGTTATCTTGTTCAATAACAAGCCGTCGGCTAAAACCAAACAGCCGTGTGCTAACCACAATCCAAAAAAATGAAATGCTTTATAACAACCCTCCTCCTCTTGCTGATAGCAAATATCACTTATTCTCAAACCAACAACTTTACAATCGAAGATGTAATGTCAGCCCCAATGCCCACAGACCTAATCGGTCATCCGACCGCCGACAAGTTCGCTTGGGTATTCAATGACAAAGGATCACGTAATGTCTGGCTATACGAAGACGGTGCCAGTCGTGCGATCACGACATATGAAGGAGACAATGGTCAAGGAATCTCAGGACTGAGCTTTTCTAAGGTAGCATCGACGCTGATGTTTCATAGAGGAGGAGCGCCTAATAGTCGCGGAGAATTGCCTAATCCTACTACAGAACCACTTGGCGTGACAAGGGATATCATGGAGTATGATATGATGAAGGATACATTGGTCAAGGTGACGGAAGGACATAGTGCGAAGTATGCACCACATGAACATGCGATGATCTATATCAAGAAGGGAGCCGTGTGGCATTATAATTTAGAAAGTGGAGAAGAGAAGCAATTGTTCAAGACGCGAGGCGGAGTGGGGCAGTTGTCTTGGCATCCGATGGGAGAAGCGATCGCATTTCGATCGAGTAGGGGCGATCATAGCTTTATAGGGATATATAAATTTGAAAATGGAGAGATAGAATTTGTTTCTCCGAGTGTAGATCTCGATCAGCATCCAGTGTGGTCTCCAGATGGTACGCAGCTTGCATTTATGAAAATGGCAAATGCAAAAAATGTATTACCCTTCATGCCGATCAGGGAAGCATCGCCATGGTCGATACATGTGCATAACTATGGCGGAAATTATAAAAGTAATAGTGAGGGAAATTCTAATCAGACCAAGTCTACAATTGAAATCTGGAAAGCAAAAGAAGGGGAAGGTAGTGCCTATAGATCGATCAATGCGGAGCGTCAACTGATGTGGTCTAAGAGTGGACGGCTGATATTTGCCTGGGAACTAAATGAATATACTAATCTGTACTCTATCGCATCTGATGGTCAAGGAAGTCCGCTTCCGCTGACGCCTGGCCCATATGAAGTCCAGTTTGTGACACTCGGGCATGATGACATGATATATGCCTCTTCTAATAAAGGCGACGTCGATCGGCAACACATCTACAAGGTCGATCCTGCGACGGGAGAGAAGGCCCCTATGACCGAAGGCGTCGGTATCGAATGGCGCTCTGCTACAAATGGTGCTGGCAAAGTCGCTTGTCTGTCTTCGTCATACGATAAGCCCGCTCAACCTTGGATCATCTACCCTCAGCAAGAGCTGATGGCGGCTACTGAGTTGCCAGAGACATGGCCTACCGATCATCTGGTACAACCAGAGCAAGTGGTCTTCACGGCGTCTGATGGCATACAGATCCATGGTCAGTTATTCAAGCCCAAATCATTAGCCGCTAATAGTGGCAGTAGTGCGGGGCAGCGGCATCCAGCCGTCATCTTCTTTCATGGTGGCTCGCGGAGACAGATGTTGCTTGGATTTCACCACAGTGGATACTATCACAATGCGTATGCGCTCAATCAATATCTAGCAGATCAAGGATACGTGGTGCTGTCTGTTAATTATAGAAGTGGCATCGGATATGGTATGAAGTTCAGAGAGGCGCTGGATTATGGTGCCACTGGTGCCAGCGAATACAATGATGTCATAGGCGCCGGTCTCTATCTGCAGAGTAGAGATGATGTGCTCCGAGACAAGATCGGTCTATGGGGTGGCTCGTATGGCGGATATCTGACGGCACTGGGTCTGGCGAGGGCGTCTGATGTATTTGCCGCTGGAGTAGATATCCATGGTGTCCATGATTGGAATGTCGTCATCAAGAACTTTGTCCCTGATTATAATGCTGAAAAGCGGGCGGCATACTCGGCACTCGCTTATGAGTCATCGCCGATGGCTGATATAGCAGGCTGGCGCTCGCCAGTACTGGTCATACATGGCGACGACGATCGCAACGTACCCTTTAGCGAATCCGTAGACCTGGTCGAGTCCTTACGTCCTCTGGGCGTACACATCGAGCAGTTGATATTTCCCGATGAAGTCCATGGCTTCCTTCTTCATAAGAATTGGTTGAGTGCTTATAAGGCGACGGCTGACTTCTTCAATCGGATGATCGGAGGGAGATCGGAGTAGTACGATCTATACTAGCGAGTTACAGATACATGATTGGGTTAAGGGTTAGATGGGTATGTCTTTCGACAAATGGGTGGGTTGTTAGATCAAGGTGTGGTTTCTTGGCTAAAAGCTGTATTTATTCTATTGATTGTTGTTTTCATTGCGTAAAGTGATATATTGTTGAGATACATTAGACGATGTTGAACTTGATTATACGTATCTGTGAGTCTGTAGGTAATCAAAGTATGGAATAAAAAAAGACCTCTGAAATATATCAGAAGTCTAATTCTTATACTTGATTACGTTCTCGAAAGAAGAGGCTTTATCAAGTGTTTGTAGGTCAAAGATACATAAACGATACATATTTTGCAATATGCGACTGACTTTAAGGAATCAATATTTTTCTCAACCAAGGTATAGCAGGTACCTTCTTTCAACAGGAAACGATCTCAGCAGAGCTAAAAAATTGTATTTAGCTAATATTAGACTGGCTCAGTCATTTCACCCGATAATTAGTCAATTTGAAGTCATACTAAGAAACAGTTTGAACGTAGAGCTATCTATTCATTTTGCTGATCATAATTGGATAAGAAGTGAAAAGAATGGGTTTATGAACCATCACTCACTTGGTCAAAAGCCTTACCTGAAAGCTCAAATTATAAATTCAGAAAAGAGATTAAGAAGAAATCGCATTCCAATAACAAGTGGGAAATTAATAGCTGATCAAACATTGGGTTTTTGGGTAGCACTCTTCTCAAGACCACACTATAGACTTCTTTTAGGTAGGCCAATTCATGTATTCCCAAATAAACCGCCAATGGAAAACAGAGCGTCAATACACCAGAAGTTAGAGAAAATCAGAGACTTTAGGAATAGAGTTAATCATTGTGAACCACTGTGTTTCAATGGAAATGCCATCGATTGCACTGAAGCAGCGATAGTTAGAAACTTGATTGTTGATTTAACGAGTTGGATAAATCCAAGTCTTAGTCCTTTTTTTGATGTACTTGATAATGTACAAAACAAAATAAATTACATTCTGACAATTTAAACCGAGTGGATGGCAAATAAGATTTATATGCATCGATGAAGTCTATGGCTTCCTCCTTCATAAGAATTGGCTGAGTGCTTATAAAGCGACGGCTGACTTCTTCGATCGGATGATCGGGGCGAGATCGGAGTAGTGGTGGAGGTATAACGAGTTACAGATACATGATTGGGTTTAGGAAAAGAAGCGTATGTCTTTCGACAAATGATAAGAAGGGTATGTCTTTCGACAAATGGGAGGGAAGTTAGATCAGGTGGTGGTAATCTTATTTTATATTAGATTTATTCTATTGTATATTGTTTTTTGTTGGGTAAATATCTATATTAAAGGCAGGTGACGATTTTATAGTAGACAAAAGCCTTTGTTTGTCCACAAATAACCAAGTGTGCCGCACATTAAAATTTCTAATATGGAGAAATATAGATATTTCATAATTCTAATTGTGCTATTTATTATGAATTCAAGCTGCACTAACATAGCAACTATATCTGGAGTTATAACTGGTAATATTCCCCAAGAGATCTATTATACTATTCCAATTGACAATATTTGTAGTTATGCATTCGCTGAAAGTGCAAAAGTAGATTCTTTGGGTAGATTTTCAATAGATGTTGATTTAGAGAGTTCGTCATTTATTCATTTGTATACATTAGATGGAATGCATGGGATACTTTTGGCAGAAAATGGCAAAGACTATCACATTGATATATCATCTAATAAAAGGAGCAGCACTTTTAAAGTAGTCAATTCGAATCCCGAATTGCACGAACTGATCAATTCTATATTGACTGCTGACAATATTCGGCACATTGCGTTAGAATTTGTTGACATACCTGAAATGGGTAAGATAAAGGAAACACTCAATCATGTCAAAAATATAGAGCTGCAAAAATTTGAAGAGCTAAAAGAACAAAATCTTCTTTCTGAAGATATGTATAAGTTGATTAAATTAGATAGGGAATGCTTTTATAAAGTTTTACACGGAACTATAGCTTCCCTAAAACATCCAGGAGATTATAAGCCAAGTGAAAAAAAATATGCTAACCAAATATTTGAATATTGGGAACAGGCATTTTCCGATTCATCGGAAATTTTTTCCGTATATAAGGTAAGTTCATGGAGTTATAAATTATTAGACAACTATCTTTTATTCAAGCAAACGCTTAACGATCATATCCCCAAAGACGCCATAGATAAGTTATATAATGAAGGTAAATATCACAGGTACAAAATTGAACAAGCAAAAAAATATTTGAAAGGTCCAAATTTGGAATTTTACTATATCAGTTATTTGACCTTTGCAGTAGAGAGGCTAAAGTATGAACACGAACTAATTAAGCTATTTGAAGATTTTAAAGAGCTTTATCCAGATAGCCGTTTTGGCGAGCATTTACAGAAAGAAATTGATGACATAAAGGATTACCATATTGCTATAAAGGATGATTTCAGTAGCGATGTTATATTCATAAAAGAAACTGAGACTATAGATTCATTAAAGGATCTGTTCACCTTATTTAAAGGTAGAAAGATTTATGTAGATGTCTGGGCTACTTGGTGCGCACCTTGCATAAAGGAGTTTGCACACAATTTTGAATTAAAGAGAGCTCTAAAAGAGAAAGGTTTTGAAGCACTATACATTTCTATAGATATTGAATCCAGAGAGCAAAAATGGAAAGAATTGATTAAATTCTATAAATTAGGGGGGCATCATATA